>CAZELS010000123.1:0-2221 GCA_964513165.1 uncultured Candidatus Saccharibacteria bacterium | reverse complement strand
ATTTGGACAAAGTAAAAATTGGAGACAAAATATATTTAGAGCAAAACAAAGCAGAATATACATATACAGTTGTAAGTACCAGAATTGTAGAAAAAGATGATGCATCAATTTTAAACAACACAAGTGACTACAGAATAACCATAGTAACATGCACTCCACTCTGGACTTCTGAAAAAAGGCTTGTTGTAATTGGAAAAATGGACACCGTTTATGGTAACATCTAGATATTCCCATATTTAACTTTTTTAAAATAACTATGGATATTAATTACAAAATTGAAAAAAAGGACGGAGCATATATTACTGCATCTTTGACCATTCCTTACAAGGAGTATGAAAATGTTTACAACAGCTTGCTAAAAAGAGAAGCAGAAAAAGTAGATATCAAAGGTTTTAGAAAAGGTAATGTTCCTTCTGAAATTGTAGAACCTCAGCTAAAGCAAATGCTTTCATTTGAAGCTCTTGAAAATTTAGCTCCACAGTATGTCGCAGAGATCATCAAGAAGGAAGAGATGGAATTGATGGCTCCACCAGAATATACGGAGCTTCCTGATTTAAGTAAAAAGGAAGATTTGTCTTTAAAGATTAAATTTACAACAATACCTGAATTTAAACTTGGTGATATGAAAAAGATAAAGGTGCAAAAGCAAGATGCTAGTCCAAAGAAAGAAGAAATTGAAAATACTGTAAATGAAATGTTTGAAAAAAGCACTTTAGAAAAAAAAGGAGAGAAACCAAATGACGATTGGGCTAAAAAAACTGCAGAGCTTTACAAGTTAGAAAATGTTAAAGATTTGAAAGGTTTAAAGGAAGAAGTTGGAAAACTTTTGAGTCAAGAAAAGGAAAGGATTGTTCGTCAAAATGCAGAGCACGAGGTTATGAAAAAAGCTATTGAACTTTCAAACATTGAAGTACCTAAGGAAGCAATCGAATTTGAAGCAAGAGAAAGGGAGAAGTCTTTTTTACATGAGTTAAAGCATGCAAAGATGTCTTTGGAAGATTTTTGCAAAAACAACAATACAAAGATTGAACAACTAAGAGAGCTTTGGGAGAAAGACGCAACTGAAGCTTTGGAAGCTGATGCTTTGTTAAAACTCTATGGTAAAAAGAACGAAATTGTTGTTACAGAAAAGGAATTAGAAGATGGTATTGAGAACATTAAAAAGTCACAAGGGAAAGAAATTCCAGAAGAAGTAATTAATGATCAGATATGGCGAAATAACGTAAGAAATGTTATCATCAAGCAGAAAGCTTACAGAGATTTAATTGAAAAAGTTTTGAAGTAATATGTTGATACCAACGGTAATTGAAAAAACACATGAAGGGGAGAGAGCCTACGATATTTATTCAAGGCTTCTTAAAGACAGAATTATTTTTCTTAGTGGCGCTATTGAAACAAACAATGCAAATACCGTTATTGCACAACTACTTTTTCTTGAGAAAGAGAATCCTAAAGAAGACATTCAAATTTTCATAAATTCTCCTGGAGGAGAAATAGATGCTGGTATGGCAATACTAGATACAATGAATTACATAAAACCAAATGTTGCTACTACTTGTGTTGGTATTGCAGCTTCTATGGCTTCTGTAATATTAGCTGGAGGAGAAAAAGGTAAAAGGCTTGCACTTCCAAACAGCAAGATGTTAATTCATCAACCTCTTTGGGGGGCAGAAGGGCAGGCTAGTGATATTATCATTAGAGCAAAGGAGATTGAAAAGGTAAGAGCAAAACTTTACAAATTACTCAGTCAATATACTGGTCAAGCTATAAAGCAGATTGAAAAAGATGCAGATAGGGACAAGTATTTTACAGCGGATGAAGCAAAAAAGTATGGTTTGATTGATAAAATTGTAACAAAAAGATAAAAAAAAAGGGCGACTAGCTCAGTTGGTTAGAGCGTTACAATGACACTGTAGAGGTCACAGGTTCGATTCCTGTGTCGCCCACCATTATACTTTTTTTGCTACAATATCCTAACAAAAAAATTAAACAAAAATTTGTCATGAAAGACCTTACCCTTCCAAATAAAGAAATTTACAAAATTGTCAAAACTTTTTCCAAAAATAAATACGAAGCAATTTTTGATAGTATTCGATGGATAAAAAAGAATATGAAGAAGATTGATTTCGACAAGAAATTTTTTAGAAAAAGAGATGCAAGTGAAATAGTAAATTCAAAAGAATTTATGGGTTGTACTGATTTAGCTCTTGTTTTTCTTTCT
>CAZELS010000122.1:0-2507 GCA_964513165.1 uncultured Candidatus Saccharibacteria bacterium | reverse complement strand
AGGTAGTTTGGATATGCCTCTAACGCCTAGTATGAAGGGAGAAAAGGCTTTGTCGGTGTATTTGTCGGGTATTGCAAATGAAGATTTGCAAAAAGAAAGGGAAGAGGTACTCTCTACTACTGTTGAGGATATTAGGGGCTTTTCAGAGCTTGTAAGAGCGTTATTTAAGGAGAAGTATTACTGCGTATTAGGCAATGAGGGCGTAATCAAAGAGAATAAAGACCTTTTTGATTCTTTGATCTCTGTACATAAATAGGTCGCCGTGGAACAAAATATTTTTGCTTCTCAAATTTGTGAAACAACGCCTGCTTGTTTTAATTTAGATTCATTTATTCTATAATCAATCCAATGAAAAAGGATTCAAAAGTTATTACATTTCAAGAAATAATAGAAAGGTTAAATGCTTTTTGGGAAAGTAAGGGCTGTGTTGTTGCTCAACCATATGGTTTAGAAGTAGGTGCTGGTACGGCAAATCCTAATACTTTTTTACGATCTCTTGGACCAGAACCTTTCAATGTTGCATATGTTGAGCCTAGTCGTCGTCCAGATGACGGTAGATATGGAAAAAATCCATACAGACTTCAACATTATTTTCAATATCAAATAATTCTAAAACCTGCTCCAGAAAACAATCAAGAATTGTATTTTGAAATGCTTGATGCTTTGGGTATTGATACAAAAAAGCATGATATTCGTTTTGTTGAAGACAATTGGGAATCTCCTGCAATTGGTGCATGGGGTTTGGGATGGGAAGTTTGGTTAGATGGAATGGAAATTTCTCAATATACCTACTTTCAGCAAGTTTCAGGCATTCCTTTAGAAGTTCCTACATTAGAAATTACTTTGGGGCTTGAAAGATTGGCTATGTACATTCAAGGTGTTGATGATTATCGAGATATTATGTGGAATGATGAAGTTAAATATGGTGATCTTTTTGAGAAGCATGAATATTGGCAAAGTAAGCATAATTATGAGACTGCGAATATTGAAGATTTGAAAAAGATTTATGATTTAACAGAAAAGCAGGTTCAAAACCAACTGGATGTTGGTAATTACTGGGTAGCATATGACTATCTTTTAAAAATTTCTCACATTTTCAATATTTTGGATTCTCGGGGTGTTGTTAGTATGACTGACAGGATAAGTAAATTTAAGATGATGGGAAGGTTTTCTAAAGGAATTGGAGATTTGTATCTTTCTGAAAGAGAAGAGATGAAATATCCTCTAACCAGGGTTGTAAAACCTGTAGAATATATGTTGAGCAAGGAGAAACCTTTTAAAGAGTCTAAAGTTACCAAAAAAGATCAAGTTGTTTTGGAAATGTATTTTGAAGAACTTCCAGCAGATTTTGTAAAACAATGGAGGGAGAATTACTATAATGACTTCGATATGTCGTCTTTGTTAAAGGATTTAGGTTTTAAATTCAAAAACGTTAGTGTGTATTGGGGATCTAGGAGAATTGTTTTTGTAATTGATGGATGTAGTGATTTGGGTGTTGTTAAAAAGGAAGCGGTTGGTCCTATGTATGAAATAGCTTTTGATGGGAAGAAATTGAACAAGGTTGGGCTTGGATTTTTGAAAAAATATAATGCGAAGAAAAAGGATATCGTAAAAGTTGAAAAAGGAGGTAAGGCTTTACTTGGTGTGCAAATTGAAGAAACGACAAGTTTAGGTGAAGCTCTTCAGTTGTGTATGCAAAAATTGTTAGAGGTTTCTCCAAGTTGGAAGAGTATGAAATGGATGGAAAATCAAAAAGATTCTTTTGTGCGTCCTTTGAGAAATATTGTTTGTTTTAAAGATAGTAAGAAAATTGACGTTAGTTTTATGGGAGTACAGTCTTCAGATCATACCTTTTGTACTCGATATTATGGAAAAAATATCATTGGAATATCGTCAGCTAGTAATTATTTCGAAACAATGAAAAAGTTGCATGTGATAATAGACGAGTCCTATAGAAAAGGAATAATAGAATCAGCTGTTGATGAGGGTAGGGGCAAATACAACTATTCTCCAAATACTGAAAATTTAATTGAGATGAATACTTATCTTGTTGAATATCCAAACGTAGAATTTTTAAAACTTGATCAAAAATATGTAAATTTGCCAATAGAGCTCATAAGTAAAGTGCTGGAAGAAAACCAGAAATATATAATTAGGGTTTTAAAAACTAATTCAAAGCATATTGAATATGGAGTTATAGCGAACAAAAAAGACGAAGGGGATGTAATATTCAAAGGTAATATTCAAGTTTTACAAGGTAGATTGGATGATGCGCTTTTCTACTGGGAAAATGATTTGAAAAAACCAAAATTAAAAGAGTTAAGAGATGAATTAGAAAATATTGTTTTTCATCCAAAGCTTGGTTCTTACAAACAAAAGGTTTTAAGAATTGAAAAACTTGTAAAAAAGATTTTGAAAAACACAAACTTGAAAATTTCAAAAGATGTTTTGAAAAAAGCAATGGAATTAATTAAAAACGACAAAGCTACTCACATGGTAGGGGAGTT
>CAZELS010000121.1:0-3718 GCA_964513165.1 uncultured Candidatus Saccharibacteria bacterium | reverse complement strand
CTATCCTAAAGGTGGTGTAGGGGAAATTTCGAAGGCAATGGAAAGTAAAATTTTAGACTTTGGAGGAAAAATTAAAAAAGAAACAAGAATTTTAGAAGTCATAGCCGGCAAGCATCTTCTTCAAGATCAAAACAATATTACTTACGAATATGAGAACTTGATCTGGGCTGCAGATTTGAAAACACTTTATAGAATTGTAAAGGTAAAGAATTTTTTAACAAAAAACAAAGAACAATTTGAACAAACAAAAAGAAAGATTTTGAAAAGCAGAGGAGGAGATTCTGTTTTCTCTTTGTTCTTAGAAGTAGATGAACCTCTAGAAAGTTTTAGAAAAATTACAAAAGGTCATCTTTTTTACACACCTTCAAAAAAGGGTTTGGGAAATACTCATAGAGAAGAACTTAATGCCCTAATGAGTAATTTTGAAAAGGTCGAGAAAAAAGAGATTTTTAAATGGTTGGAAAAATTTACCAAGTTAAACACTTATGAGATTTCAATTCCTGCCCTTAAGGATCCTAAGATGGCTCCTGCTGGCAAAACAGGTATAATTATTAGCCTTCTTGCTGAATATGATTTGTTTAAAAAAATTGAGAACGCTGGATGGCTTGATGAATTCGTTTCTAAATTTGAGGAGGAAATTTTGGATGTAATATCTACCTCAATATTCCCAATGTTAAAAAAGAAAAAAATTAAACATTTTTCTTTTACTCCTCTAAGTATTGAAAACAGGGTTGGAAGTGCAGAAGGTGGTATTACAGGATGGTCATTTGAAAAAAGTATGCCGGTGATAAATAAGATGCATATTTCGGGAAGGTCTGTCCTGACACCAATACCCTCAATTTATCAAGCAGGGCAATGGGCTTACAGTCCTGCTGGTGTACCTATGTCCATACTTACTGGTAAAATTGCTGCAGATAAGGTGATGTAATCCATGCCCCAAGAATTATTTGAATAAACCAGTATCCCAACTTTTTTTCCGATATAATCTATATCCTTTCTTAATATGTTATCATTATACGCTCTCATAACAAATATCTTAGACTATTAAATTCTAAAAATATATGAATAACAATATGAAAAAGATAATACTATTTTCAATTCCAACAAAGAATAATACTGAAAGAATAAATCGCGAGCTATTTCCTGATGAATTACGAAATAAGGTATTTGCGTACATGCCAAGCGATGGTAATGATAATCCAAAAAATTTTACCAATCATTGGAAAGGTATCGCTCGAGAACACAATGCAGAATTTTTGTATATTAATAACGCAGTTAAAGATATTAAAAAGGAGATTCAAAAACTTGCATTAGCCAATATTCTCCTGATAACTGGAGGGAATACTTTTGGTCTATTGCATCGATTGAAGAACACTGGTCTAGATAAAGCAATATTGGAATTTACACAAAAAGAGAATTTCATAATAGCAGGATTCAGTGCAGGAGCAATTGTGTTAACTCCAAATATTGAAGTATGTAATATTGAAAAATTTGATTCAAATATTGTAAGTCTAAAGGATTTAACTGGTTTAGGAATTGTTAATTTTGAAATATTTCCACACTACAACAAAAGAGATGAAAAGATTTTGCAAAATTATTTAAAAACTAGCAAAAACGAAATTCGTAGAATTTCAGACGATGATTACATAATACAGAAAATATAAAAACAAAAAACTAAACCTGTTCTCTATCCCCAACAATTATAGACAATTCTTACAATTATAATTAAGAAGATATATAATCAATAATGAATTTGAAAGAAGAAGGCAGAAAGATACTACATAATGATGGTTTGCTTGAAATTTTAAAAAGGTATGGAAAAACTAAAATTGTTGGTAGTTATGACTTAGATTTACTAGTAGAGCCAGATATTGATATATCCATATCTGTAGAAGAATTCGATATTGATAAATACTTTGCAGTATGTTCTGAAATTACAAAAAAACTCAAGCCATCAAGGGTTAAATATATAGATCAATCAAGACAAAAATTACCTTTTCCTTTTAAAGAAGGATACTTTCTCGGTTTACATATTCTAAGAAACAATATCCTTTGGAAGATAGATTGTTGGGTATTTGCTCCAGAAACATTCAAAGCGGGAGTTGCATTTCATGACTCAATCAAAGAAAGAATAAATAGTACAAATAGGAAGAGTATTTTAAAAATTAAAAAAGAAATTTTTGAAAGCCCAAATTACAACAGTGTTGATGTATACAATGCTGTATTATTTGATAATATTACTTCACTTTCAGAATTTTACAGTTGGTACAAAGAAAAATATTCAAAGCCTTTTAATCATGAATAAGCTTCTTAGCTTTTTCTTAATATTTGTCTAATTTCAACTTTCCTATACTTAATTAATCTGATAACATAGGACATGGAAATAGACAGCAAGATAAAATCCGCTTTTGATTTAGTTTTAAAATTACAACCTGATAGACCTAGACTACTTACTCCAATTCCACAAAGCTTTATTCCCTTTTGGGAACATTCATATAATGTTCTTAAAAATGTATTACAAATGGGCTTCTCAGAAGAAGAAACGATTTTAGCATCAATTCTCCATGATGTTCTGGAAGATACAGAATATACTGAGCAAGATATGAGTACTGAATATGGTGAGAAGGTCCTTAGTATAGTAAAAGCTGTTACAAAACCAAAAGAATTCAATAAAGAAAATGAATCAAAATACTTTGAAGGAATTTTTTTACATCCTAACTTAGAAGTTCGAAAGTCTGCTTGTGTCATAAAGCTTGCGGATAGAATTGATAATCTGTTAGGAGTAGCAATAACATGTAATCAACTTCATGCAACAGCATACCTAGAGCAGACAAAAAAGTATTTTGGAGAAATGGCAAAAGTAATTAACAAGGAGGAGGTATTTGAAAATCTCATTAAGCAATCAGAATTTTTAAAAAAAAGTAAAAAATAATTTATTTCTTCTCAAAAATGAATAATTTTTTATGACATATCACATAGTTGCACTACCTGAAAAGAAAGATTTGATTTTTTTAAACAATCTACGTAACTATATTTATCAAAACGACTTCAGGTTTAAAAACAAGCCTCTAAGTTCAGATACACACATTACACTAACTGAAATTGATACCGAAGATATTTATCAACTGCAAAGGGTTCTTCAAAAAAATGCCTCTTTATTTCAACCATTTACCATAACCAAGGAGGAATGGGAACTGACGAAAGAAAACAAAAATCCTAATTACAAATCAAACAAAGCATATACATGGATAGCATTGAAATTTCCTCAACGAAAAAAACTTTTTCAAAAATTAGACAGTATAACTAAGGATTTAGAAATAAATAGGAATGGAGAATATATAAGGAATGTTAAAAGGATAGAGAAAAGAGTGAACAACAATGAATGCATAGCAAATCATATAAATCTTAGCAACTTTACTAGAAGAGAAAAATCTAATGAATGTTGAAAATATTTTCAAGAGAAGGATATTTCCTTTTTAAAATTTCCACTTCCTTTTCATCTATATTATATAGAATTACTCTTCTACCTATACTCTCTGGCAATTTCAAGCCCTCTGCACTTTGCAGACTAGAAAGAAAAAGATCTCCACCTATACTCTCTGGTAATTCCAAACCCTCTGCACTTTCCAGTCTATTAAGATAAAGATTTCTACCTATACTCTTTGGTAATTCCAAACCCTCTGCACTTTCCAGTCTACCAAGAGAAAGAGTTCCACCT
>CAZELS010000120.1:0-2339 GCA_964513165.1 uncultured Candidatus Saccharibacteria bacterium | reverse complement strand
TGTTTATATAGATTTTTGTATTGTATTCGCTAATCCCAAATATTGACGCAGGAAAAACAATGGTTAAGTTTATTATTCTTGTTGAAAGATCCTCATATTGTTCATCTACAATTTCTAAAAGATTGCCGTTTTCATCTCGATATCCTGAACTTATTGAAAAAAAGTATGTTAATTCATTTTCAACTTTTTCGCCATCTTCCATTGTAAGAACGCCATTTGAATTTAAAATATGTTTAATACCATCATCAGTATTATCTACAATATTTGCCCAACTTTCATTTTTTACAAGCATTATTAAATCAGCAATCTCTTTCGATTTCTGAGATGCGGTGATTCTATTTTGTGAAGTTCGTAAGGTTCTGTAAGCCTCAACACCTAAAAAAGCAAAACTACTTATTGCCATACTGAAAATGCTTATTGCAATAATTAGTTCTACTAAACTAAAACCTTTTAATTTTTTATGGTAATACATATGAATCTATTGCTCCTTCACTATTAATTATGACAATATATGTGTGGTCGAGAAAGCTTAAGGAAATTGAAGCTTCATTGTTTGGTTTTTGTGAACTTTGGTCAAAAAGTATTTCTACATTTCCAGATGTTGTAACTATTCCTTTATTGTAAGGGAAGTAGTCCTTTGTTGTTGATGTATCAAAACTATCTCCTTCAAAAAGCCAGTAACCATCATTTTGTACATATACACCATGTTTTGCATTATTTTTACCAGAATATGCATTTTGTTGTTGTACAAACATTGCAGAATGCAAATCCTTACCAGCAACGGAGAGTTCATTTAATTTTGTTTGTCTAAGAGATACAGGTATTACCATACCCGTTATGAGGATCATTACACCTATTACTACAATGATTTCTAATGTTGTATACGCTTTTAAGACTTTAGGCATTAATACTGCTCATTAACTGATATATTGGTACTATTACGGAAATTCCTAAGAATCCGATAATAACTCCAACAAGAATGAGAAGCAGGGGTTCAATGAAAACAGTTATGTTATTGGTTATATCATCTACCCTATCGGTGTAAAATTTGTGTAGATAGCTAAGATTGTCTTCCAATGTACCTGTTCTTTCTCCAACTTCAACCATTTTAATGAAGGATTTATTAAAAAATTTCGGATGCTCTTTCAAACTATCTGAAATACTTTGTCCTTTTTCAGCATTTTCATAAACTTGTTGCAATTTCTCTGAATAGATTGTATTTCCAACAGTCTTGATTGAAATTTTAAGTGCTGTAGAAATATTGATACCACTTTGCATTAATATTGTTAGAGTTCTTGCGAAATTTGCAAGAATGTTACTAACAAAAAGGCCTTTTAAAACTGGAAAGTTGATAGATAGCCAATGTGCCAATCTTTTTCCCTTCTTTGTTTTGAAAAATTGTGTGATTACAAAATATGCAATAATTATACCTGCTAGCACAAAGTACCAGTTTTCTCTAATCAAACCTGAAATCTCCATTATCTTTTGTGTAAGCATTGGTATGTTAGGAAAAGATTTGAAGAGATCTTCAAGTTTTGGAAAAATGAAAAAAATCATTGCAGTCATCTGTACCCCAGTAAGACCAATGATTATTAGAGGATATATAATGGCACTTTTAATTTTTTTGTTTACCTCATGCTGCTTTGCAAGATAGTCTGCAAGGTAATTCAAATTCATTTCTAAGGATCCTCCAGATTCACCAGCATATATTAGTGAAATCATGATCTCTGGAAATATATTAGGAAATTTTTCCATTGCCCCAGAAAGCTTTTCACCTGTTTCAATATCGTCATGTATTACAGAGAGAACTTCTGTTAAAACCTTGTCATCACTCTGCTCTTCCATAATCTTGATTGCTTCTGTTAGAGGTATTGTCGCTTTCAACATTGAAGCCAAAGACTTAGTGAACATGATTAGATTAGTTGGAGAAACTTTTGATTTCTGTAGCTTTTTTACTCTCTTCTCATGTTCTGTTGCTTTACTTTTTACTTTTGATTTTTCTTCTTTTTCCATATTCCTATTCTTTGATAGAAATTACTTTCATCAGTTCGGAAATATCCACATCTCCATGTTTAACTTTTTCAATACCATCCTCTATCATTAGTCTAAATCCTTCCTTTTTGGCAAGATTGTAAAGGGCTTCTGTGTTCATGTTCTCAGCCAACGCTTCCCTTATGTTTGGTGTTATTTCCAATACTTCATATATTCCAATTCGTCCTTTGTATCCCCTTTTCTTACATGCGTCGCACCCAATTGCTTTGTAAAGCTTGTCTGTTGGTTTAAGATATTTCGCAATATCGGGTCTTAATTTAAGCATTTCTGCTTGTACAAGATCTTTT
>CAZELS010000119.1:0-2675 GCA_964513165.1 uncultured Candidatus Saccharibacteria bacterium | reverse complement strand
GCAAAAGAAAGTGGACAAAACATTAATTACAATCCTCCTTATGGTATTAATTTTGACGAATCTTTCAAATTAATTAGAGGAGCTACAGTAATTAGTTCGGACAAATTAATATGGTTAGCAACAAATAGTAATGCATATGGAGGTATTACTTTGGTACAAAAAGGACAGTATGGAGGTTTGTACACATCTACTGGTGAAACGCATACTATAGATTCCATTACTGGAGATCTAAATCTTGCAAATGAAGGTATCGGTTTACAAAACCATTCTATTTCACAACTTTTCGACTCAACATCAGGACAAGGTTCTTTAGGTGCAATAGCTGCTGAATCCGATTATGCAAATAGTGATAATAACGTTGGAATCATAGATACTGTTTTTAGCAAAATATACAATGCAAACGGCCCAGTACACACAGGTCTTGCCGGATTAAAATTGAAGGGAAAGGTTGCTTTAGAATCACCTGAAGGTGAATATGGTGAGAATATAACTTTTGTGTTAGTAGCAAAATACTAGACTTTACAAAATAATAATCTATATGTATTATGAATTAGGACTATTATTTAAAATTATTAAATTAAAGAAATGAAAGCTCGTTATTTTATTGCCCCACTTATAGCTGCAGTAATGTTTTTTGTAGGTATAAGTTATACTATGGCACAAGAGGAAAGCAATGCCCTCTCTTTAGGATATGCTCCTGTATCTCAAGAATTACACCTAAACCAAGGAGACAGCTATTCAGACAAGGTAGTTATCTGGAACCTAACAGACAATGATATTGAATATTTCATTGTCGTTCGTGGCTTCAAGCAAATTGAAGACTATCCAGGGACTGCAATTCTACTTACAGAAGAGCAAGATATGAAATCTCTTACTTCTGCATCAAGCTGGGTAAGATTCGAAACAGAATCAATCATTGTACCAAGCCAAATGAATTTTGAGCTTAACTACGTAATACAGGTACCTGAAGATGCCGCAGATGGAGAATACTACGCTCAAATCTTTTTCTACACTGACCAAAGCTTAATCGGTACAGATTCAGTAGTTACATTAAACAACTTAGGTGGTGGGCCGACTTTCTTGATCAAAACTGGTGATGATTTTACAGAAAAGCTGGAAATTCTTGACTTCAAAGCTACAAAGAAAATTTACGAAAGACCAGAGGTTGTATTTAATACATCAATCAGCAACACTGGAAATACTCACTTAAAACCACAAGGAGTTATTGTTCTAAAAAATATGTTCAATCAAGAACTTGCAGTTATTGAATTCAATCCAAACAGACAAGCAATCATAAGAGACACACTCGCTACATACATTTCAGAATGGCAGTCAAACTATTTGTTCACTGATGAAGGGAAATTTGCTTTTGGTCCAATCACAGCGGAATTAATGATTACATATACTTCTGAAAGCCCTGGGTACTCACCTGCTACAGCAGAAACAACATTCTGGATATTACAATGGAAACTCGGCTTAGCAATATTAGGTGGAATAATAGTAATAATTTGGGGAATAGTAGCTTTGAAAAAATCCAGAAGGAGAAAGAAAGCTGGAGAACCTGAAGTGACTGCAAATCCTGTTGCTGAGACAACTACACCACCAGTAGTAGATCCAGCAGTACAACAGGAGCCTGTTACCGAGCACACTATTCCAGCAATGCCTAGTGAGGAACCAAAAAGCGATGCTGAAGAAAAAAAAGAACCAACTAATACATAGTCAATACTTAGGAAAATTACTCACAAGCACTAAATACCTTTTAGTGCTTGTGTTTTTCTGTTTAATTTTGCTCCCCTCTTTTGGCCAAACAAATGCTTACAGTATCAAACCAGCCATAGAGGAATTTCAATTAGAACCACTAGAAAAAGCACAGGGAGTTCTCTACTTCACAAATACAACAACACAAGATCAAAATTTTAAGATATATTCACATCGATACAAGCCTCAAAGAGAAGAAATTCTCGATGAAAGAGATTTTGTAAAAACAGATATACAATCAATCACTGTAACAGCAGGAGAGACAGCAGAAATACCATATGAGGTTGAAATCCCTGATGATACTCTTCCAGGTAGCTATTTTTCAATCATAGTTGTAGAAGGAGAGGATGACAGACAAAATCAAACAGGGTCTTCAATAGGTATCAATTACGGCCTTGGAGCACTTGTCGCAATGCACGTCGTATATGATATAGATATTGCAGACATATTCATAAATGAAACAGAAATTGAGCTAAATTACACAAAAACTTTGATTCCATTCAGAACAGTTATTGAATACAAAATAAAAAATAATTCAAAATATACATTCCAAATTTTAGGACAACTTGGGATACAGTCCAAAAATCAGAAGACTCAACCAACATATTTTCAAATTAATCCTAAGGGAGAGAAACTCTACCCAAATACTGAACTCTCATTTTCATTCATATACTATGGTAGATTAAGAGATTTCATTGAAAACAAAAATGTTGTTGCAAGAACAGGGAATCAATTTTCAAACAATTTGAAAGAAAATACCATAGAAATCCCCTACCTAACACAAACCATAATTGTTGCAACTGCATTGATCATAATATTCTCAACAGTTATTGTAGCAACAATATTACTCAGGAAACAAAAAGGAAATCGCAAACAAAAGAAAAAAGAAAAAACTAAAACAAAGTAAGAACACTTTG
>CAZELS010000118.1:0-7230 GCA_964513165.1 uncultured Candidatus Saccharibacteria bacterium | reverse complement strand
ATTTTCTTTTGGAATTAATTGCTGAATTAAAAAGAATTGGTAAGAAATATGAAATAATTGTTTTAGATAGTCGTACCGACGGAAATTCGGAAAGAGTTTTAAAAGAATTAGCTGAGGAACACAAGTCTTTGAAATTTAAATTCACAAATCATCCTGGAATTGCTGTTGTAGACAAGAGCAGAAAATATATGGATGGTTTTGATATGGCTCAGGGAAGATATATCATTCAGATGGATGCTGATGGACAAGATGTACCTGCAGAAATACCAAAGTTTTTGAAAAAGCTTGATGAAGGATTTGATATGGTAACTGGTTGGAAGCAAAAGAGAAAGGACAGTGATTTTTACAAATTCTCTTCAAAAATTGCTAATACACTAACTGGATTTCTTACAGGTGTAAAAGTTCATGATATGAATAACGGTTTTAAAGCTTACAAATCCCATGTTGCAAAAGGGCTTCATTTAAAAGGGGGTTACTTTCGTTTCATTCCATTTATTTTGACTCATCAAGGATACTGTATTACTGAAGTATCTGTAGAACACAGAAAAAGGAATTATGGAAAAGGTAAGTTTTCGTTTTTAAGTCGCTTAAGAGGTCTTTTTGATCTTGTTGTACTTGTAGTAACTTTAAAAACAACAGAAAGCCCTATACGTACTTTGGGATGGTTAAGTTTCGCTCTGTACTTGAAGGGTTTGTTACTTTTTGTAATAGCGTTGCTTTTACACTACGCTCTCTCTACATTTGTTTGGAGTATGTTTTTTGCTGTCTGTGCACTAATTTGTTTTATCGTTGGATTCTGTCTTTTAATTACAGGTGTTGTAATGGAATACCTTAATTTCTCAAAGAAGAAATAGCTATTTTTTAATTACCCAGTGAGTATTACTTATGTAATCAAGGATTTGTAATTCCCCTCGATGATATTTATCTTGCATTTCTTGCATATATGGCGTGATGAGACTTGGGTTGTCAAATAAAGATTCTACTCTAAATATTTCATAGTGCTCTCCGGGGTTTTCTAATTTATACTTTTCGACTAGATAATTGTTTTGTCTCCAATCAAGATTACTGTCTCGAAGATATTTGTAAGCATTTTGTTTGCTACCAATTGATTCATTGAAATATTCTATGTAATGGGGGAATGCACAAAGTACAGAAAAGTACATGAAGAGAATTAAAGGTATAGTGATTGCTAATGTGAGAACTTTTTTCTTGTTATAGAAGTGATTTACAGTTATACCGATGAGTAGAAAGATAAATGGGTATATTGGTATTATATGCCTTATACCTAAATTCAAGGAACTTTTTAGAGAAACTGCTGTTAGGGCTACTGGTATTGCAATTAGTACAATATATTCTGGTTTTAATTTTTTCTTCTTTACTAAGTATGCTGTTCCAAATATTAATGAGAAAGCTGTCAAGAAGACCAAGGGTAAAGGTTCTTTGATGGCAAATGCAGTTGGGAAGTATGCAATTCGGCCTTTCTTTGAAAAGTCTCCCATGAAAAATGATCTATGACCGTAGTAATCATGCTTAAGTACATTTTCATAGAATCCACGTATGTATTGTGGCATTGGTAATTTTACATTTTCATATGTATTTTTTACAAAACCTTTCCAATTTATTGGTTCTACAGGTAGCTTATTTATATGTTTGTAATCATCCTCTATTTTTGAAATGTTTCCATATGCAGCTTCTTTGAATGTTTTAGTATTAAAACCATATGCTGCGAATGAAAGGAAGAATATTGAAAGTAGCGTTATGATTAAAATTATTAATGGTTGTTTGAAATTTCTTTCTTTGATGAACGAATATATTAGTAAAATTATGATTGTTACGAAAAAAGGCACAATGGCGGTGTATTTTGTTATGAGGGAAAGGAAAGAGAATATTATGAAGAGAGTTAAATATGTGTTACGCAATTTCTTGTTGTCATAGTGGCGTATGAAGAGCATAGCTGGTATGGCAGCTAGAAATATTAGTAAAGTTACAGGCGTATCTGTTGTAACCAGGCTACTATGTGCAATGAAGGTTGGATTGATGGCTAGAAACAGAGTTGAAACGATAGCTGCTACAGGGCCAAAAAGTTTTAAAATAATTTGATAGAAAACAAAGATAAAGAGTGCAGAAAGAAATATATTTACAAGACGTGAGTAGTACAAAATATCTTTAAAAAATTCCATTACTCCACCATTTGAACCTCTTAAATTTGATGCCATAGTGTCCTTCATTGCATATTTCCAATTTTCTGATTCAGTATCTTCTGTTTTCAAATTTGGATTTAATACAGCAGGTATTGCATGTATTACATTTGACAGTATTGGGTGGTGTTGGTTAAGTCTGTAATCACCAGTTTTTAGAAGCATTATTCCTCTAATCATATGGCTTCTCTCATCAGTTGTATCTGTTTTGTCTTTTATTGAAAAAGCTGCAACAAAGAAAAACAAAAGGGCTAGTGTAAGAGGTACTATTATTTTGAGAATAATGTTAGAATTTCTAGATTTCATTTAACTTTTTATGATTTTATAGTGAAGGCAATAATTACAGACTACGATTATACTTTATCAGACAAATTCCTTACAGTCGAGCTTTTTCTTTTTCTTGAAGAAAAGAAAATGACACCTTTAGGTTACAAAAAAGAATTTAATGAATTAAGACAAGAATACCATGATGGAAAGAAAGAATACAATGAATTTGTTGCTGCTGATATGGATTTGATTAAAAAATATATTAAGAATCTAAAGTATAC
Organism: uncultured Candidatus Saccharibacteria bacterium; assembly: GCA_964513165.1. GTDB lineage: Bacteria > Patescibacteriota > Dojkabacteria > SC72 > T1SED10-24 > CAZELS01. Next base: position 4,484 of record CAZELS010000118.1, on the reverse strand, counting down.
AGATTTGTTACGTACCCTAAGAGAAGATTTTGATATTGAAGGGAATCTATTTGATTGGTCAAAAAAAATTAGGGAATTTTTCAAGCAAGATGAATGGATGTTCATAATTGTTTCTTCCAGTTTTGGAGTAGCTATTGAGCAAATGCAAGATGTTCTAGATTTTGATACTTACTTGGCATCTAGCTATGAAGTTAAGAGTGGTTTTTTTACTGGAGAATTTTCTTGTCATGTAACAAGTAAAGAGAAAAGAAATTATGTAAAAATGTTAAAAGATTCATTTGAAAAAATTATTGTTGTAGGGGATGCTCCTGGTGATTTTGGTATGATGGAATTTGCAAATTCGGCATTTCTTTTTGAACCAGATGAGAAAACAAGAAATGAAATTGGCGATATTAAGCATAGGGTTGTAAACAGGGATAATATTCTTGAATTTTTGAAGAAAGAAATTTAGAGTTCTAGCAAAGGAGATTTTTTAGCGGATTTTGTTGTATGAATGTAGAGTTTGTGCAATGCTCTTGTTACACCAACGTAGAAAAGTCGAATATTTAGTTCGTTTACTGGATATCTTTCTTCACTCATATCAGCCATTATTACAGTATCGAATTCTAGACCTTTTGCTTTTTCAATGGGAAGAATCATCAAACCACTTTCATAATTGTCTTCATCGTGACCGAGTATTTGCCTCTTTATATCCTTTTTTCGCTTAATTAGACTTCTATGCAACTCATTAGCGTGATTAATATCTTTGCAAATTAAGGCCACACTGGAAACATCTTTCTCAAATTCTTTGTTTATTTTCTTAATCAAAGGATTTAAATCATTTTCATCATTCGTAATTATTTCTTCAACTTTTTCACCATGTCTTAGAACTGCTTCTGGTAATTTGAATTCTTTGGGAAAGTGTTTCTTAAAAATTTTGTTTGCAAATTCAATAATTTCGACAGTTGTTCGGTAACATCTATGTAATTGATGATATGAAAGCTCTTGATTCTTTAATCCTTCCTTTTCAAGCATTGAGATAATTTCTTCCCAATTCTTTATATGAAAAGGAGGGATGATTGCTTGTGCGAGATCTCCTGCCAAAGTTATATTATCTCTCTTTGCAATACTTCTTAGAATTAAAATTTGAAAAGGACTAAAATCCTGTGCCTCGTCGGCTAAAACGTAATCCTTTATATGATCTGTTTTCCCATAGAGTTCAAAATGTAACCAAAGAAGTGGAGGGAGATCTTCCATTTTGTAATAGGTCAAACCGCCTTTTGAAACAAGTGTTTTTTTATGATATTTTCTTAATTTTTTTATCGTATCTTTGTCGAAATATTTACTTTCTTCTATGTATTCGAACATATGTCGATATATTTTGTATGGATTGTATTTTTTGTTTACGTAATCCTTTATTGTTTTTATCTTGTCGTTTAAACCTTGTACTGGAGCAACATATCCTTCTTTTAGATTTTTGTTAAATTGTCTTTGTGAAGCAGCATAATCTATTGATAAATCGAGTCTTTCTTTCATAGAAATATTCGAATGACTTTCTTTTAAGGCGTAGTATTTCTCAGAAATATCATATTTCATAGAGCTAGGAATTCTTTCAAGCAGATCTTTTTCAAAAGTTGCGAAATATTCTTCTAGAAAAAGTTTAAACTTGTAAGAACCTTTAATTTCCTTAATCTCTAAATCGTCTTTTACAGTTGAAAGTGTAAATTTGTAATCCCATCCTAGGATTTTTTTAGCCCAAAAAAGAAATGTATTGTGTTCTAAACTATCTATTCCAAGACTTGGTAAAACATCTGAAATGTAGTCTAGGAACATCTTGTTTGGAGCTATGATGATTGATCTTCTAGGATGTATTGCTTTTGGATGTTTAAAAAGTAAATATGCAATTTTATGAAGCAATATTGTGGTTTTACCACTACCTGCTACTCCTTGTATAATGATTGGTTTATTTATTTCTTCTCTAATGATTTCATTTTGTTGAGATTGTATTGTTGCAACAATATCTGTCAATTTTTTACCTACTCTTCCCTTTAATTGTGAAAGTAAGAATTCATCAGCAGCAACATTACCGGTTTTTGCATCATATATGTTTGTTATCCTTGCTCTATGTATTTCAAATTGCCTTTTTTGGTCCAAAGCACCTTCTTGTTTGCCTACAGGGCTTTCGAATTCTAGGTGTTTCGTAGGACCTGAATTTTGATAGTAGATGTTTGCAATAGGGGCTCTCCAATCTGTCACCATCATTTTGTTTGTTTTGGTGTCGAAAATTCCAAATCTTCCAATATATGCTGTTACCTCTCTGGCGGGAAATTTCTTGTTTGCAATTCTGTTAAAAAGAATTTTACCAAAGTATGGTGAGTTCAAAGTATCGAGCTTGAGATTTATCCTATCAATATCTCCTTGAATTTTTGTAAGTAATATATTGTATTCGTGAACAGCGTCAGATTTATCATCTCCAGTAGTACTTTCAACTATTTGAATTTGTTTTTCAATATCCTCTTCAAGTTTCTCAATATTTGCATATTCCTTCAGAATCTGAGCTATCAATATCTGTGCTGTATCTTCCAAATATGGATATTCTTGATACAAAAGAGTTGTCTCTTTTTTGACGTTTGAAAAATCTTTTACGATATCAATCTCTTTGATGAGAGAATTTATGTGTTGTTTGTAGTCAGTCATAGCAGTTTTTATTACAACTGAAGCAAAAATTATTATATCACAAGTAATGGGGTTTTAGTAATTTCCTAGGTTTAACAAATCTTTGAAATCACTCCTCCTCCAATACATTCATTTTTTTCAAAGAGAACGACACTTTGACCAAGTGCGGGTGCCCATTGTTCTTTTTCGAATTCAACGGTTAATTTGTTTATTTTTACCTTTGTGTCAGTCGAACGATATCTAATCATTCCAGTGAGGTTTTCGTTTTTAATGAAATGTTGAGGATTAATGAGATGCAATTTTTCTAAAACCATATTCTTTTTCCAAAGTTCAGGATTTTTCTTTCCTTGAGCTACGTAGAGGACATTTTTTTGAGGATCCTTAGAAGATACAAAATATGGATTTTTCAGCCCACCAATCTTTATACCGTGCCTTTGACCAATAGTGTAGAACCATATGCCGTTGTGTTTACCAACAACTTTTTTTGTATCTACGTCTACAATATCTCCAGTTTTTTCTTTTAAATTTCTACTTAGAAAGTCCTGTACATCGATTTTTCCGACAAAACATATTCCTTGGCTATCTTTTTTTTCAGCAACAGGAATTTTAAAATCTTTTGCCAATTTTCTAACTTCTTGTTTTGTTAAATCACCTAAAGGAAAAATACTTTTTTCAAGTTGTGCTTTTGTAAGTTGGTAAAGGAAATATGTTTGATCTTTGTTTGTATCTTTTGCTTTAAAAAGTTTTCCATCCTTTGTTTTTGAGTAGTGGCCTGTAGCTATGTAATCAGCACCTTCATCCAATGCTTTCTTGAGAAAACAATCGAATTTAATATATTTGTTACAAAGAACATCTGGATTAGGTGTATTACCTATCTTGTACTCATCAAAAAAATTCTTGAGTACGTATTCTCTGTATTCTTTTTCAAAATTGTATGTTTTATGTTGTATGCCTAATGTTTTGCAAATTTGCACAGTATCTTTCAAATCTTTCTCCCATGGACATTCATCATCAATACCGTAATCTTCTGATGACCAATTTTTCATAAAAACTCCAGTTACTTCATATCCTTGGTCTTGGAGTAATTTGGCTGAAACTGCACTGTCTACACCACCTGACATACCAACAAAGACTTTCTTTTTCATGTATTTGATTATATCATAGGGGTTATGAATATATTTAGAAAAACATTTTTTCAAACTCTTGCTGCTATTGGAGTAATTTTGGTCGTAGTTGGTATATCAGCGATATTTTTTAAAAATGAACCAGAAACTACAAATTTTGTTCGTGCACGAATTAAAGACAGTTATTTGAATTTAGAAATTGCAGACAATTCCATACTTATGTCAAAAGGTCTTTCGGGTAGGGAATCTTTGGATGAGGATGCGGGTATGATATTTGTCTATGAATATGAATTGGAAAATCTAAAATTTTGGATGAAAGATATGCTAATACCTTTGGATATGATTTTTGTAAATGGAAATTGGGAAATTGTTGATATTTTAGAAAATGTTCCTGTATGTGAGGATGATCCATGTGAGAGCTTTGGCTCAGAAGAAAATGTTCAATACGTAATTGAAGTAAATGCAGGATGGGTTGAAGAAAATTCTATTGAAGTAGGGGATAGGGTAGATTTTATAGCGAATCCCCTATCTGATTCATAACCATTCTGACCTTTGCAGCCCATTCATTAGGTGTATGAGGATTGTAGGCAGGTGCCATTTGTTCAGGAGTTGTCGCTCCTCGTGCGTAATATCTTGCTAGACCTTTTGAAACGATATATATCGAATGTTCCCAACTTTCAAATGTAATTCCTTTTGCACCGCCCC
>CAZELS010000117.1:0-5048 GCA_964513165.1 uncultured Candidatus Saccharibacteria bacterium | reverse complement strand
TACAGGAAAAGAAAAGCCAAAAAAAGATTTCTTTGAGGAGTTAGAAGACCTCAAAAAAAAGAAGGCGGAGATGGAAGAGAAGATAAAGAAGGCAGGGTATATCAAAGCCGAGGAGAAAAAGGAAGAAAAGAAAGAAGAAGAGAAAGCAAAGCCTACTTCCTCAAAAGCGCAAAGTTGGCCAGTAAATTTCTGGAATATAGTTGCGATTGTTTTCATAATCTTCGGATTAATACTAGCAACTATATACATCGCCAACAGCTGCAAGACTGATGATAAAATCAGTAATGAAAATGTTACCGCGAATGAAGCTAAAGCTCAGGATATAATTAGCAATGAGAATGTTGCTACAGAGCAGGCAATCGACAAGGAGATAGAAAATAATCTCAAGGGTGAAATTGAAAGAAATCGTTCGTACGATTTCAGCCAGTTGATTCTCAGCTTCTCACCTTCTCCTGATGCAGTCGAAAGGGACGGTATTACCTATTGGGCTATAAACACTAGTCCAGGGGAAATTGTTGTCACTAGCCCAGGAGGTTCTGGAAATCCAGAAAATCCACATATGGAGCAAGTTACAATATTGGCATATCCAAACGACATGCAAATAGTGGATGAATGGAATATTCTCAAAATAAAGGCAAACTTGCCTGCCTTAGCCTTTTGGTTAGACGGTGACAGCACAGGGGGGGACATCAAGATAGAATATCTTGATAAAAATGGCAATGCGGTCAAAACCCTCGAAGGAGAATTTGTTGTAAACCAGTGGCAGGATAAAAGTGGTAAAGCCCAACAGGCTTTACAATTCAAAGATAATCTCAGCAATGAGACTCGACCTGCCTGCTTCGAAATTGCCCAAATACAGTTTGATGCTGACAACGCGATAAGCGTTTCTTACCCTTATGACACCATAAGGATCAGTATCACTTCCGTTCCTGGATCAAGGTTAGCCTTTAAAACAGGTCCAACCATGAGATTTGGTTCAGGAGAAATAGAAGATGCCGGTTTCGGTTTCTATCTATGGTAATCCCATAAACCCAGCAAAACGGTGACTCAGACGCTCTCTTGTGTATTTTCGCCCCAAGCGAAATGTATTTAATATACACACACAAGAGAGCAACACCAATTTTTAAAAATTACCCTTAATTAAATGAAAGCCTATAGTTGATTTTATAGGACTTTTTTGATATAATATAGATATAGATAAATTGATTATTAAAAACTATGAAAAACTTGATCAAATACTTTCTATTCGCACCAGCATTGCTTTTAAACGTAGCAAGTGCTCACGCAGTAGGTACACCAACCGTATACGGAATTCACACACCTATTGAAACTAACTTGGGAGGATTAGAATGGATTTTTGTTTTAGCTTCTTTAGTGTTTTTGATGGGTCTTTTACTAGTAGTTAATGGACGTACCTTAAAGAATAGATTAGAACAATAACTCTAAATTAGAGTTTAATTGGAAACAAGCTGGTCACAAGATCAGCTTGTTTTTTTTTGATAGAACTAAAATGGATATAATGTTATATTAATATCATCAAGATAGGCAAAACAATATGAAAGTCAAATCTAACTATATAATAATATTCTTCCTTGCGATAATAGCATTAATAATTAATGTAACTCTTTTCTACATACCTCACATTAAAGGTGATTTTACTTTAAATTACAGCTCAGATGAGCGTTTACAAGTGCATATGACAGGGGGAGATTACCTTGAAGTTTACTTTGCTCATGACTATTGGAAAGATTTAGAAGGCGAATATCAAGCATTAATTACAGGACAGCCCCAAACAGACATAATTTACAAAACAAACCCATTAACTCGTCAATATGACAAGATAGTTGAAACAATTGAAAATGATGACATTAAATTACAAAGTACACTTAGCAGAACAAATAGTAAAAATTTTAGTCTTAAGAGGGAGTATGAGATCAAAAATACTCGCTTAGTAGAAAACATAGATACAACTTTCATGCAATTAGTTATCGGAGCAGAATTTCACAGTTTTACTACTGCAAAAAATAAATTCAATTTAACACAGTGTAATTTACGTATTAATCATTCAAATCAAGTCGAGCTCAAATATATCTATCGCGACAAATTGTTAGAAGTATCATATATCGCACCTATACAAGATGGGACTTATACTATTAACTTAGATTTCAATATAGACTGTGAACAGAAGTAATTTGCTAACAAAATTAGAGAAATACTACATATTGTCACTTACATTTATACCTTTAGTGACCTTGCTAATATCGTTAGTACAAAATAATCTTGAGTCCTTTTCTTCATCTCCATTCTTTATCGTATATTTCATATTCATCTGTTTTTCATTTCCAAGCTTGATTAGCAAAGTCATTTTCAAACAAAATTTTTTTAGTCTAACAACGGTATTATGTTTCTTGTACTTTCCCTTAATCTATGTATTCGCATTGATTACACATCACATACACGGAGTAGATTTTCAAAACATTTATCTAGGATATGGGTTTTTAACAATAATACTTTGGCAAGTATTTTTAACAATCTACATTTTAAGAAGTAGTATATACACTGTTGAAAGGACATTGCGGAATTTCGCTTATGCACTAATACCTTTTGCCATTTTTGTAATTTTAATAATGATTGTTAGAGACTATGGATCAATCATATCTACAGACATTCTGGGTCATCAGACAGTACTAAATGGGATGGAAAATCCTAATAACATTGGATTTATGCCTGCAACATATTCGACAACATTTACTGGGCAAGGATATCCAATCATCATGTATCACACATTTTTGTATATGCTCTCAAATGCATTCTCATTTCCATACCATTTGGTTGGATACTTCGTAGATATACTTTTAACACTGATGTGCTCACTAGTACTCTTTAAATTCTTTTTAAAATATTTCGGGTCATTTTGGGCAGTTATCGGGACAGCATTAGCTATACTTACATTTGAGAATCTAGCATATACAGCTCATTTTTTCATTCCTCAAACATTTGCAGTATTACTCTTTTTGATAATACTTGGAAACAAAAGTTTAAACTTAAGTAAAGTTCTTATTGCAAGCATCATATTAATAGTTACGCATTTTCTCATTGGACCATTTTTAGCAATATTTCTACTAATAAAATACTTTTATTTTGAGAAAAAATTACTTAACAAAGACAACCAGAATCACAATTTTCTTTTTATGGAAAGCTTCTTACTCTTTTCTTTCATCATACTTCTAAATGCTGCAGGTTTTAGCATAGAAAGATATTTTCAGAAAGCTACAACAGGATGGTTTGGAAATTTGAGTAATCCAGAATTCTTTAATAAATTACCTGTACTTTTTAATCTTCTCGGTGCTATTTGGATATTACTGATACCCGCGTTAGTAAGAATCTTGCTGAAGAAAAAGAGGGAAATGCCTGAATTAATAGGATATTTTGGTATACTACTAACTCTTTCGATATATTTTCTTTCACCAACTTTTGCTTCAAAATTCTTTTTGGGCTTTGGTTTCTTTGCAAGTTTAGTTATTATTTCCTGGTTTAGAAATATTAATTTTGTAACAAAATATTTTAAAATAACAATTCTGTCAGTCATTATTTTAGCCTACATGTTTAACTTCAGTACACAATTCCTCGAATTGACAAGATTCTTAGAACAAGAAAATGGGCAAAGAACAGCATTGGTAAGTAAAGATGACAATCTAATAGCATTCTGGAGAAAGGAAAATCCAGAGTGTGTTTTAATCTCAGATCCTCAAACTCAATTAATAATACATTCAATTGGGAAAGGTACCACTGCTAGAGGCATGTACATGACATTAGAATCAAGAAAAAAGCTCGCTGATTTTGTCAGAGAACCTTCGCAAGAAGCATTAATTAAAGTGTTAGAAATTGAAGAATTAGAAAATATAAAAAGTGATAAAATTTGCCTAGGCATATCACAACGACTGATTGAGATGGCAGAGAAGAACCAGATTTGGGAAGAATTAATATCAACTTACCAAGTAGATCACAAAAATGCATATTTAGAAACTAGCCATCCTAGCATTAAGCTTTTAGACATATATCCAAGAATATATTTAGATGGCTATCATGCCGTTTTTCTTGTAAGAGGCATAAAGTGAAGATCTTGAAGAATTTCTGAATATTGCGCAAAGATATTGTTATTTGCAAATACTTTATGAGTCTTCTTGGCAATATTTTGATGATACCTGTTACCATATTTTACTGAATCATGCATAGCTTTTTCTAATTTGTTAATTAAACCATCCACATCTTTTGCCGAAAAAGAGTATTTTTCTAAATCAGCAACACTGGCAACTTCCATGTTATGCCTAATATCAGACATAACTAAAATACACCCTAAAGATGCAGCTTCTACAATCGATAGTGGCAAACCTTCACTTAAAGAAGAATTTACATATATAGCTGATTTAGAGAGTAGAGTATGGAAATTTTTTTGAGACAATAATGCGTCTATAAATCGAATATTAGAAGGTAATTCATTTTTTGCCATATGATTAAACATGCATTCACCCTTACCAATCAGGTAAAATTTCCAATCTTTGTATTTGTTAGCTAAGTGCAAATATGCTTTTGCAACTGTATCAGGATTTTTTACTGAAACAAGTCTTGATGCAAAGACAACATTCTTTTCCTTCTTCCAAGCGGAGTATTTCCCAATAACATCTTCTTCAAAGCCATTTAGGATCACTTTTGCACTATCTACCCTGTGTCCATACCTCATTCTTAAAAATTGCTTTGACGTATTTGAAACAATTACATGTTTTTTTGCAAATTTGTAACATAGTGAAAATATTGTCCTATCAGCAACATCAACGAAGAAATTCAAAAAACTTGATCGAGTAACTTTTGCTTCAAATCCAGTATCAATGTATAAATAGTCCATTCTATGCAATTTACATAGGATACTAGCTACGATGCTACCTGTGAAATGTCGTCCATAAATAATGATTGTAGCCTGAGGATTCATTCTTAAAACTTTTGATAATTTCAGCACATATCTTACTCCCACCAAAGGATAAAAGCCATGA
>CAZELS010000116.1:0-3134 GCA_964513165.1 uncultured Candidatus Saccharibacteria bacterium | reverse complement strand
TACAAGTGACTGTTATTCGAGAGAAGAGGGCTATTGAAATAGCGAGTTAATTTTTAAAAATTCGAAAAGTGATAAAAGTTTTGTTTATAGGGGATATTTGTGGAAAACCTGGTCGCAAGACTGTTGAAAAAGTTTTGCCGAATCTTCGAAAAAAAGAAAAAGTTGATGTTGTAATAGCTAATGTTGAGAATATCGCTCATGGAAAAGGAGTGACAGAGTCAACAATTCAGGAAATTATGTCATACGGTGTTGACTTTATGACTTCAGGAAATCATATTTGGAAGCGAGCTGGTTTTGAAGATATCCTCTCTGGGGACTATCCAATCATCCGACCTTTAAACTATCCAGACGATTTACCTGGTAAAGGATGGGGTGAAATAGATCTGGGAAAGAAGGGTAAGCTGTTAGTAATAAATGTCTTGGGATGGTGGGCAATGAACGAACGAACTATCTCAGAACCTTTTAGATGCCTTGATTTGTTTTTATCTGGAATAAACCCGAAGGACTATAGTGGTATTCTATTGGACATTCACGCAGAGTCTACAGCAGAAAAAATCTCTATGGGAGCACATTTAGATGGAAAAGTTAGTGCTATTATTGGGACACACACACATGTCCCAACAGCAGATGAAAGGATATTGCCACTGGGTACAGCATACATTAGCGATGTTGGTATGGTAGGGCCATTAAACTCTGTTTTATGGGTAGAGCCTAATATAATTATTCAACAAAACATGTATCCATACGCTCCAGCATATGAGATGGTAGAGAAAGGCCCTATGCGCTTTGATTCTGCTATTATTGAAATAACAAAGCCTAATAACTCAATAAATATAAGACGTATAAACAAAATCCTATAAGTAAAAGACATATTGACATTACGTCTGATTTGTTTTAACTTACACACAGAATTTCTTTTTGTTGAAATTCTATCTCTAAAGAAAGGAGGACGCAATTATGTTGAAGAAAGAAATTGTAAACAAAGTTGCTGATGAAGTTGGCTTGACCAAAAAGCAATCAGCTATGGCTGTAGAAGCTTTTTTGGATACAGTAAAAGCTTCCCTTGCTAAGGGAGACTCTGTGCTTCTAACTGGCTTTGGTAAATTTGAGGTAAGGAAGAGAGAATCAAGAGATGGTATTAATCCTAGAACTTTAGAGAAGATTACTTTACCTGAATCTAAGTATCCTGCATTTAAAGCTGGAAAAGCACTTAAAGCTGCTGTAAAGTAGGCTGCCGGTATTACTCTTTAGATAAAGAGTGCGATGAGACCCTGTGCGCGCAGGGTCTCGTTCTTTGTAGTTGCATATATAAGGGAAATTTAATAGACTATCTATAGAATAATTTTCTAACAAAAACCTGTAAGTGTTGAAACATTGGTTCATTCCTAGCGAGAAAAATAATTACAACCCCGTATTTTCTACGAAAGTAGCTATTGTCCTTTTGACCCTTTGGGTTTTACTGTTCAATACTTTTTCAACAATTCTCTTTGAGAAGCTAGGAGTATATGCAAGTACAATGACCGCAGAGAGAATTATTGAGCTTACTAATCAAGAACGAGCACAAAGAGGACTAAATACACTTCAAGCAAATGCCCTGTTAACTTCAGCCGCTTATGCAAAGGCCAACAATATGTTCCAAGAGCAATATTGGGATCATTTTGGCCCTAATGGTGAGACTCCATGGCAATTTATCAAGGCTGCTGGTTATGCATATACATATGCTGGAGAAAATTTAGCAAAAGGTTTTACAACCTCAGAAGGAGTACATCAAGCATGGATGGCAAGCCCAACTCACAGGGATAATATAGTAAGTGATAAGTATAGGGATATTGGTATCGCTATTGTTAGTGGTAATTTACTAGGTGAGGACATTTTTCTTGTTGTACAAATGTTTGGTAATGTAGCTGGTGTTGTAGATGTACAAGAGTCACCAATGCTTGGAGAGACTCAGGTACAAGAAACTCCAGTTCCACAACCAAAGGTTGAGGTAAGATATGAGACAGGAGAGGACAAGAATATAAAGAGTATTAGAATAATATATCCAGAGGATGATGAGACATATATAGATCCACAGTTACCAATAAGGGGAGATGCCGAGAATTTTGTGAAGGGTGCTAAGATAGAGATTGTCGCAGAAAATACTACAATTGGTGAGACAAATTTGTTAGATGACAATACGTGGGAGTTTATAAATTCATATGATTGGAAAGAGGGTAGAAATGATATAGATGCTGTTATCCAAGATGGTCAACAAAAATATCGAGATTCTGTTGGTTTTACAATCAAATCAACACCACCAGAGATTTTAGGAGTAAATGTTGAACAAAAGGAAGGAAAATATATCGTAGAGATATTGGTTGAGGAAGGAGAAAATAGTGTCTCCATTGTAATCGCAGACAAGATTTTTGAATCTAAGGAGGAGGATGGAAAAATAGTTGTTGAGATTTCAAAAGAAGATGTTAAAGGTACAGTATTTGTCGTTGTCTCTGATGTATATGGCAACGTAGCACAAGAAGACATTACTTCATATTTCGAGGAACAAGAAGATAGGTCAAAATTTACATTAGGAGGACTTTTCACTTTTAATATTTCTTCAGTACAAAGGATGATTACCATATTACTTGCAGCATTTGTTCTAGCAATATTGCTTATTCAGCTTTATGCTTACAAAAAAGCTGGTAAATTCAAAGAAAGAGCAGGTGATTTTCTAACAGTTGGTATATGGTGGCTAGTATTTTTGTTTGGTTCTTTCATAGGTTATTCAGGATCAATAAATTAATATGTTTTTATTACAACTTTTAAAACATTACAAAAGAGAATTAACAGTAACAACTTTTCTGTGTTTACTTCTTTTTGTTTTAAATACTCCCGCATTCATATTCACATTTCAAAACTTCTTCATAATCGCTGGACTTGGCCTTCTGCTTCTAACAGTTTGGTTCATAATTGTTTACTGGCTTTATGCAAACAAAAAGGTAAAAAAATATGGAGAGGTATTGTTGAGGGTTAGGCTAGAAGAAAAATTTATCAAGTTTTTTATCCTACCATGTCTTTTTTACATTGCAGTTGTATTAACAGTCTTTTTTAACAAATCGGTAAATCTCAACACCTTCATAATCCTTTCTTTCTTTTTA
>CAZELS010000115.1:0-4251 GCA_964513165.1 uncultured Candidatus Saccharibacteria bacterium | reverse complement strand
TCCCAAGTGATTCTGATGAAGAAGAAACAAATTCTACAGCTTCAGATTTACAAACTGAAGGCTTAAATTTTGAATATACGTATTTGACTGGATTGAGTAATGGAAACGGCTCTTTGTCTTTTGAGCCTGTAACCTTTTCAAGTGTTAATATTAAAGAAGGTAGCTTGATAGTAATCCTTGAACACAAACAAACTTGTGTAGAGGCAAACCGTGCTTCAGAACAAGTTGGTTTTTATGAAAAGACAACAGATCTTTTGAAGCTATATAACATGGTACGTATTGTAGATGATTCAGGTATTCCTTGTATGGTTGAGTTAAAGTACGTTTTTGAAGATATATCTGATTTGGATTTGGAAAATATTAAGATTGCCTTTGTGCATGATGATGAAAACCTTACATATGCTTCTATTTGCATCTATGACCAAAAAATATATTCTGAGGATGACGTTTTTAAAAATTCAAAAGATGAAATGTGTACTTGTTTAGATGGTGAAATTGAATGTGAATCTATCTAAGTAAATCGTCTTCTCCTCCAAGTCTCCAGTATGCTAAACCTGCAATATCGTATTTTTGAGCCAAATTCTTTCTAGCATTTACTCCTTCTGGAGTTTGGTAGTAAAGTAGACAGTAATTGTTTTCTCCACAAGTATATTCTGCAAAACCTTCTTGAAAACTTTCATCATATCTCGACTTAACATAATCATGATTTAAAATTCTGCTTTTAACTGTTTGATATGTGTAAGAATTCATCTTTATAACATTGTCTTTAGAATCTTTTGTCGGCATGACCCATTCATACGCATAAAGATGTACTCCTAACCATATCTTTTTTCTTGGCATTTTCTCAGTAGCATATTTCAAAACTTTTTCCATCCAATCAATTGGAGCGATTGGTCCTTCTGTAGAATTTCCGGGAGGAGTGAAATCATATGTCATAATTCGTACTTGATCTGCATAATTCCCGATATATCCCCAGTCTTGTACCTTTCTTGTTTCTGCAAAGCCAGTGTAGTAAACATCGTCCTCCCATTTTGGAAGAACTGTGATTGAAAGCACCTTTTCATCTTTGTGTAATTCTTCGGAAAGAGTTTTTACAAAATTCAAGAAATGTTCTTTGTTCTCAAGCTTTAAAGATTCGTAATCTAAATCAATTCCATCGTAATTATTGTTTTTTACAACAGAGAGAATTGAATTAATATGCCTTTGTGTATTTTCAGGGCTATCGAATATTGATTTCATAACATTCCAATCAAAATTTGATATTGTTGGAATTATTTTAAAATTTTTGTTTCTTAATTCTTCTACATTGACATTCATGCGTGCTTTTAAGCTACCGTCTCCTTCTACTTGAAATGCAACTGGCGAGATACTGTCAAAAGAAATATTTGATGCAGTAATTGAATTCAAAGCATTTTTGTAATCCCATGAAGGAATCCATCCAATGTGCTTAATTTCATTTAAGCTAGCTTCCTCTATACTTGAAGAGCATGTTGCACATTCTTGTTCTTCTGATCCTAGTAAGCTACTGATACCTGCATCCAAATTTGTTTCAGAATATTTCTTCTGCTCTTGTTCAATTTTTTCAAAATCCTTTGCTTTTTCAATCCTATGTTGAGAATCAATGTAGAGGATTGTTAGAATCAAAGGTATTGAAATAGCTAAAGCAATGCCAACATTTTTCCATAGTTTCTTCATGGCTCAATTATACGTGACTTTTTACTTTTTAGGAATTTCAAGATCGTCTGCGATCTCTTTGAAGATATCTATCCAGACTGGTACTGCTGTAGTAGCAGCAAAAGTATCAATTTTTGGTTGCTCAAGTTTTACAAGCATAATCATTTTTGGATTTTTGACTGGAGCAAAACCTACAAAGGTTGCATTGGTACGATCCCAATAGTAGCCTAAGCGGTCTGGTTTCGGTATTTCTGCAGTCCCTGTTTTTCCAGCCAAACTATAGTCTGGAAGGTCTCTATTGAAAATATAGCTAGCTTCACCTTCTCTAACGACATTTTCCATATATCCAGAAACAATTGCTGCCGTTTCTTTTGATATTGGTTCGGATAGTTTTGCAGGTTTGTATTTTATACTATCTTCGTTTTCTCTAATTTCTGAAACGATATACGGTCTCATTCTTACTCCTTCATTGGCAATTGCACTTATGGCAGAAATAATTTGGAGAGGTGTGGCAGAGATAGATTGTCCAAATGATGTTACTGCAAGATCGAGCTCAGTCCACTCGTTAAATGGTTTCAGATAGCTGTTAGATTCATCTTCTAACCCTATACCTATGAATTGTCCAATACCGAATTCAGAAAGTTTTGGTAAGTATGTTTGTAAGCCTGTTTCTAAAGCTACTCTTGCAATGCAAGGGTTGTTTGATTTTTCAAGTATTTGTGAAAGATTTAGTTTCCCTTCAGCTTTTTTGTTCCAAGTGTATATGATTTCTTTTTCAATTGTAAGTGAGCCTGTATTGTCATAACAGATATAATCTTTATCCACCTTCCCCTCCTCTATCGCTATTGCCATAGTTATTGGTTTGTGTGCAGATCCATATTCATATACATCTGAGACATTTTTGTTTCTAAATATTTCTGGATTTGTGGTACGCCAATATTCATTTGGGTTAAAATCAGGATAGTTTGCCATAGCAATGATAGCGCCTGTGTTCGGGTCCATAACTATTACAGAGCCACTCTTTGCTCTTACAAAATGTACACCATCACGAAGAATACGTTCTACTTTTGCTTGGATACTTGGCTCAATTGTTAGTACGATATCTTTTCCACTTCTTGATATCAGGGGTTCGTATTCAACCGTTAATATGATATTTCCTTGTGCATCTTTTTCTTC
The DNA here is from genome assembly GCA_964513165.1 of uncultured Candidatus Saccharibacteria bacterium. Classification (GTDB taxonomy): domain Bacteria; phylum Patescibacteriota; class Dojkabacteria; order SC72; family T1SED10-24; genus CAZELS01. Next base: position 1,401 of record CAZELS010000115.1, on the reverse strand, counting down.
ATAGCTGTATATCTCATTTCCTGTTATATCACCAAAATAGTATCCTTCTACTCCGTAAAGACCGACATCTTCTCCCGCATCATTTTTTCCAATGAAGCCAAGGACATGTGATGCCAATCTACCATCTGGGTACAATCTCTTTTCCTGCTTTTCGAAATAGAGGCCGAAACCTTCTGTTCCGCTACCAAAGATATTTGCTTCTGCTAATGCTTTTTTCTTGTCATTGCTCACTCCGTCTGCTATTGGGAAATAGACAAAGTCATCATTTATTTTCGATGAGATAACTTCTTTTTCGAGTTCAAGTATTCCTGCTACTTCAGCTACGAACTTGTCTTTATGCTTGAAAAAGAGGTCTCTTTCCCTTGTATCCATACTTAATGTAGCGTATACACCCCAGGAAGGCTCATCAATTGCAAGGACAGATCCATTTGCACCATAGATGATTCCTCTACCACTTGAACTACGTTGCATGCCAGAATATTGTTGATCCGCAATTGCTTTAAATTTGTTACTTTCTAATACCTGCCATCTAAAAATTTGAAATACCAAGAGCAAGGAAAATATGACAATGAAAATCGAGAGAGCTTTGAATTTGCTTGAAAAGGAATCAGTTTTTTTTGGTTTTTGTTTTTGAAACGTTTTGAATCGCATGAGAATTATAGCTCAGCTATAACTGATTCGTTCGAAATGTATATTGTATGATTTTCTGTATTTGAAGCAAGATTCATTTCCTCACTTGTGATTTCTTCGATGATGCTTATGGACTTTATTCTTGCAATCTCCTGGCTTAGTTCCCTATTGTTTTCAACGAGAAGATTCTTTTCTGTATTTAATGCTTCAAGTTTAATTCCTTTGGGTGTTAGCATAGCATTTATTACCAAATGTGTTGCAAGAAATATACTTAGAATGACAATTGTTAATATTACAAAAAGATTAAAACTAGTATCAAGGAAGTTTTCTTCTTTTTTTGGAAACATTGTCTTTAATTTTCTGCGAAATTTTATGTTCATAGTAATTTCTTAATTAAAAAACGCATTTTTGCACTTCTTGCCCTTGGATTTTCAGCGATTTCTTCTTCAGAGGGCAACAAAATATCTTTTGTTATTTCGGCATTATCTGAAAACTTTTTTTCTTTAAAAAACTTTTTAACTATTCTGTCTTCCAAAGAATGAAATGAGATAACTACCAATCTTCCGTTTTTGTTTAAAATTTCAAAACTGTTTTGTAAACCTTCCTCTAAATTTCCCAACTCATCATTCACAGCGATTCGCAGGGCCTGAAAGACCCTGCGTGAAGGATGTTTGTACTTATCTGCAAAGGCTGCCGGTACAGCTCTTAAGATAATCTGATTTAAGTCTTCAACAGTTTTGATTTGTTTTATATTAAGAATATTAAAAAAAA
>CAZELS010000114.1:0-3235 GCA_964513165.1 uncultured Candidatus Saccharibacteria bacterium | reverse complement strand
AAAGAGCGATTACAAAATGAGCAATTTCAATTTGTCTTGAATCTGTTTTGATTGCCGCTTCTGTAGCATAGATAACAATGTTTCTTAAACCAGCAACGTTGTACTGTGGTAGAGTATTGTCAAAAACACCTAAATCTTTCAGATTATTTACATTTATATCTATATCCGCTCTGTTAAGAATTTCTCGTGTACGAGGATCAGAGGGTGAATCATAGAGAATTTTGTATGTATTGAATCTGTTTCCAATCATATTTTTTGTTAGAAACTCTAGCGCTTCTTCAGAAAGAAAATACAATGATTCCAAAGGAGAATATCTTCCAAACTTAAACCCTGTTATTTTTATATCTTCAATCTCTTTTAAAGAAATTGGTTCTGGTTTAGGTAACTTTGCTGGATGACTTTTTGTTCTGTAGTAATCGTGCCACAGAATTATGATGGAAAGTACAGAAAGCCAAAATGCGAAATTCATTACATTGTCTGTCAACATTGGATTTAGTTGATTGAATTCGCCCAAAAAATTAAGAATTTGCAGAGCATAGAGTACGGCAATGGCAATTCCTGGTAGAACTAATATATTGGCAATTATTCTTTTAAGTAGGTTGAATCTTCTAAAAGCTCTGAAGTTTTCTACCATTGCAATTATTTTCTTTGTAGAGACGTTGAATATGTAATCCCTTGTTACAAGAAATGGTGCATATCTTTCCTCTACAAATATTGGGAGTGATTTTGGATCAATTATACCCATCTTGTTGACATGTTTGTCATGGTATCCCAGCAATGTCCTTTTTTCGTTAGAATTTTTGTCCATTAGTTTAGAATGAGAGAAATAAGGGTAAAGAAAAATGCCAAAATTGGAATCAACAGCCAGAAAAGCATAAATGTTAGGTAAAGAATCATAGCAGATGTATAGATAGCTATTGCTATTGGAAAGTAAACAATTTTAAGAGTTATTCCTATAAAATATCCAACGACTGATTTATGTCTCTTCCATGGTAAGAAAAAGTTTTGAAACAATATTCTCATCGACAGTTGGTCTGAAACAACTGTGGAAATTCTGTTTAACTTTTTTAGATGTAGTATTGGCATCTGTATGTACCACCAATACAGAAGATCTCTTATGGTAAATGAAAAATAACTGAAAATATTGGTTGATGGTACAAAACCCCTATCCGTAAAAATCGGGGCATCTTCTTTTTTATTCAATTGTAAATTACCCTGTTTCATCCTTAGTTTAAAACACAATTTCTAACTCGAATAGAGATTATGTCGAAAAGTATACATACAGTTTATCAGGAAGTTGTTCTAACTTAAAGTATTTTGCTCAATATTTTTTCTATAGCGTATTCTACACTATCTGCTTTCACTCTTCCACCGGATGCAAGGTCATGCCCTCCCCCATCAAATTGTTCTGCGATTTCACGAACATTCTTTGACTCGCTTTGTGCTCGAAAAATAATTTCATATGTTTTTTCTTTGTATGTTTTGTCACTTGGTCGGACAACAAAGCCCCAAGGACAACCTTCGATATTTCTAAGGAACAAGTCCATCCAAGCATGGTATGCTTTTTTGTATTCACTTGCTGAAAGATTTTGTGTTTTCAGAAATTCTTCGCTGATATGTGAATAGCAAAAACCATCTTTTAAAACAAGGTTTTTGTTCAATTCCGTAATCATATCTAAGTCTTTTTTCGTATACAAATTCTTGTGTGCAAGTATTTTTTCAATATTTGCTCCTTTTTCAACAAGATCTGAAACAACTTCTGCTGTTTCTCTAAATGAATGATTCGTATAGCTAAATACTCCTGTGTCAAAAATCATTCCAGTCAAAATTATGTCTGCAATATGCTTGTCTATGGAAAGTTCCAATTCATTTACAAACAAATGATATACTTCTTCAGCACATGAGGTACGATGATTATTGTAAATGTAATCCGATTCTAAATCTTTGTTACTTTTATGATGGTCTATGTGTAGTGTCTTTATATTTTCTTCAGAAATCAAATTTTTCAATTCTTCATGATTTTCTGTAAACCTATCCATCCATCTACTGTCTGTAAATATGATGAAGTCTGGTTTGAATTTCTTTGCGTATTCAAAAAGATTTTCAGTTAGAATTTCTGAAAAGCCCTTTAAAAAAGAAATATTTTCTTGTAGCTCACTTTCTATATTTACAACGATTTCTTTTTTTGAAAAGTTTTTTTCTAAAATTAATCTTGTAGAAAGGGCTGATGATATTCCGTCCTGGTCACAGTTTATGTGTGATGTAACAAGTATTTTTTCTGAATTTTCTAAATCTTTCTTAAGATTTTGCATATCTTTTTTATTTGTATTTTGTATTGTAATATACCTTGTCATCAACAATATCTTTTTTCTTCCATTCCTTAACCCAATCTTTTATATCGTATTCTACATAGGAGCCATCTTCTTGTTGAGCAACGAATTTTTCTATACCAGCGTTGATAATCATTTTTTTACAAATAAAGCATGGAAATGAACTAAATACCTTTTTTATACCTTCGTACATTTTGTATCCAAAGAGATACATAGTTGCTCCTTCTGTACAAGCGCCCTGTCTGGATGCATTAATAATTGCATTTTGTTCTGCATGTACTGAAGCACATATTTCATATCTATGACCTGATGGAATTTCTAATTTTCTTCTAATACAATATCCTCTTTCATAGCAATCTTTTGTATCTCTGGGTGCACCAATATATCCAGTTGCTAGAATGACATTATTTTTTGTTATTACAGCCCCTCCGTGTGCGGAGAGACAAGTTGATCTTTTTGCAATATCTTCAGCAATGTTAAGGAAATATCTATGCCAATCTGGTTTTTCACTGAATTTTATTTGTAAACTTACTAGTAATTGACTTACTTCATTTTCCAAATCTTCCAAAGTACCATTATTATCTATTGTAATATCAGCCAGTTCTTTACATTTGTGCAATTGTTGTTTTGTACTAGATTTTTCGTCATCCATTTCCCTCTTTTCAGACTCTATAAATTCTTTAAAGGATTTAATGTGTTCTTTTTCTTTAAGTCTTTCTTTTGCCCTCTTGTACCTGATTTTTGCATCTACGTCTATGAATACTAGGACAAACTTATCGAGTTTTTTTCTAAATGTTTCAATTTCTTTTACAGTTCTTATGGATTCAATTACAAAATTGTTTTTTTTGTCTTTTTTCTTAATTCTTTTAACAAGTTCTTCTGCTAATATATTACTACCATGTTTT
>CAZELS010000113.1:0-8711 GCA_964513165.1 uncultured Candidatus Saccharibacteria bacterium | reverse complement strand
TCATTTTAGCTCCAGCATTTGCTATACAATTTTTCATTTATGAATTTATCTTAAATCTTTTTCTACAAAGAGAAATTGTTGAACAAGCAGGACATCTTTTCCCAATGATATTTTTTGCAATCTGCATACATATTCTTTCAACACCATATATTGCAATATTACAAGCTATAGGGGAGGAAAAATTCATACGTAATCTAGTAATAGCACAGGTCGCTCTATTTATCACAACTTCTACCATTCTCTACCCTTACTACAGCTACAATATATTACCAGTACTTCTTGTATTAATAAACGCAATATTCTTTACCACACTAGCAATTTTCTCTCACAAAAAAATAAACCTCTTGTTGAATTGACAATATAGTCTCTTTTCTTTAAGATAAAGATAATTAATTCAGCAGACATAATGCTACATGAATGACGAAGAACAGATAGACAAGCAAAACGAAACTCTCAATCAAGAACTAAACCAAAAAGCTGAGGAAGCAAAGGAATTTGCGAAGGAAAATTTGGATGTTTTAGAAAAACAGGCCTACACACAAATGGATGAAGATAAGAAGGATACCTATGAAGAAGATCAAGCAAACATTGAGGAAAAAGCATTGAAGGCATTCCTTGATGGCAATGATGAAGAAGCTTTTAAATTTAGAGATGAGTACAACAAAAATCTTTCCGATAGAAACGAATATCTTTACAAAAGGCACGAGCAAGAAACTGCTTCAGAAAATCAACGAATTGTTACAGAAAAAATTTCACAACTTGATGAAGAAATTGAAGAAGAAAGAATTGAAATACAGAAACAATTAGACTCTGGGAAGAAGATTAATCAAAAAGGATACAACCAATTAATCAAGAAAAGAGATGATTTGAAAGATAGCCTTAACACTGAGAATTTACAAGATGCTAAAGAGCTTTACGAAGAGAACAAAGAAGGATTAGAAAAAATCGCTAAAAAAGAGATGAAGGCAGAGCAGGAAGCAAAGGCACTAGCTGAAAAACAGGAAAGAAAGCATAAAAGAACCATTAAAGCTTTAAAAATCGTAACTAGAATAGCAGGATTCGCTGGTGGTTTTGCTGGAGGTATGGGATTGGCAACACTAGGCCCATTAGGTATTCCTGCAGCCTTTATTGGAGGAGGTGTCATTCTGAAAGGTCGAGACAAGATGGGCATATTAGCTGCAAACATGCTTAACAAATCTATAAATAAACTCGATAATGAAATTGAAAAATTACCCGATGGGGAAGAGAAGAAGAAAAAAATCGAAGAGCGCAATAACAGGAATCGCAAAAAAGAAATTATCTTTACCTGTGTATCAGGATTCTCCACAGGTTTTGGAGTGGGCTTAATCGCGAGTGGTGGTTATGGTTTGATAGCAAATGCTTTTACTCCAGCTGTAGGAGCAACAGGCGCAGAGGCTACAGAAGCAGTATCAGTAGGCGGTTCAGAATATGGTGCTAATGTACCTTCGGCAAGCACAGCTGAAGTCACAAGCATAAACTTTGACCCCTCTGGAGGTAGTGTCCATGTAGTTGAAGATCTCGGACTAAATCAAGATGTTGTCCAACAATTTGTTGATGAAGGTAAACTCTTAGGGCCCAATCTCTTAACAGAAGGTAGTCCTATAGGTGAAGCACACAGAGAATTTTTGACCATTTTGAAAAATTCCAACATTAGTAACGTAAACATGGGATCCATTGAAAGTACAGATGCTTTTTTTAAGGGTATTGTGGAAATAAACAAGATAGGAATGCAAGGTCCCATACCGTCCGATGCAGTCCAAAATATAGCTCAACAAACAATAAATTCATTAGCAGCATAATTAAAATGGAAAACATATTCAAAGAATTAAAAGAACTTGGAGCAACAGAAGAAGAAATAAAAGAGATACTACTCCTAGCAGAAGAAGAAGTCATGGAGTATGTACTCGAAGATTTCGCAATGAACGCAGAAGAAAAATTAGTAGATGAATATACAGAAAGATTTGTTGACGCAAAAGAAAACCCCGAACAACTCAAAATTTTGATACAGGAAGCAATGAATATTACATATGGAGCAGAAAATGTAGAAAGTAAAAAAAATGAATTGATTACCGAATATTTACAAAACTTTTTAGATTTAACAAAAAAGACAAAAGAAGTCGGAGAAAAATATTCTCAAGGAGATCCAGAAACCATACAAGCCGTTGAAGAAGCAAAAAAATCTCCTGTCGTTCAACAATTAACAAAGGAAGTAGAGGAAGATCAAGACAACGGATGATTCTCCTTATGTGTTTTCTCAGCAAATTTGTCACTAGCGTGAACATACCTCGTTGTAGTATTTAAACTTTCATGACCCAAAAGAACTTGAATTGCAGCCGGACTAGCACCATTTTCAGCAAGATAGGTAGCAAAACCATGCCTAAGACTATGAGCAGAGGTAGGGACAATAATGCCTAATTTCCTTCTGTATTCTGCGATTTTTTCTTGAAAAAAGTTTGTTGAAATACGATTTTTCCTCAAACCTTCACGACCACCACTGAAAGGTATGAAAAGGGCAGGGGAGTCAAAACTACTGAGGAATCCATTTTCTCTAAACTTTTCAATCATTTTCACATATTTCAAGCCATTTCCAGAGGTTTCACGATCATTGAGAATTTTTGAATATTTTTCTAATTCCGTATCTTTCTCGGCTTTCGCATGCCTCAAACGCACCTGCAAATACTTGTCCAACCAACTCATAGATCTGTCAGTTAGATAAACAAAACGTTCTTTTTTTCCTTTTCCTACAATAAATATTTTACCTTCAGCATTTATCTGATCCAAATTCAAATTGATAAGCTCAGAAATACGCATGCCAGTAGCAAAAAGAATTTCCAACATAACACGATTCCTAAGCGCAACATCTGGATTATGTTCAAATGTCATTGGACATTCAATAAGCCTGACCAAATCAACGAGCTCAGCGACCTGAGACTTCTTTCTTTCGGCTTTTAAAAGTTTAATTGCATCTGGAGCTAACGGAACCTCCAAGTCAAATTCGATACGATATCTCAAGTACGATCTCAAAGCAGACAACATTCGATTTACACTCCGAGAATCCAACCCAGATTTTTCACGACCAGTTTCTTTAGCTACAAATTGTCCGAGGCTTCCAAAAACCTTTCTATACACGTTATCTAGGAAATTCCCAGTAGTAGGAAGTCCACTAGAACTCGTTTCGTTTAAATTAGACCCCTTAGAGGGCTTCGCGCTGTTTTCATTGTCGGAATGGGATTTAGCCTCGTTTTCCTTCACACCAAGCTGATTTACAACCTCTGTTCGATAAATTTTGAGATCTTTTAAATGATCTCCGTTTTTTAAGTAACCTTTGTACAAAGTTATGTCTTGTTTAGAAAGTTTTTCAAATTTCAAATTGTTGTATTTCATAAACAATGCAAAGATTGAAAGATCACGGGCATAATTATATACAGTTAACATACTGTAATTACTGTTTTGCAATTCTAACAAAAAGCCGTCCTGATCAGGCAATTTTGGAATCAGTTTGTGTGTATCCATAGTGTTTTTTGTCATATACTCCATTTTAACATATAGAGAATAGGGTATGTCAAAGCCGAAAAAATGCAGAAATGGCTGTATAACAGCATATCCTTAGATTTTGGCAAAATCGTTATATAAGGAAAAAGAAGCAAATTTCGTTGTAAGAAAAGGGTAAAAAAGAAATAAAAAATTAAAAAAGAAATAAATTTCATTTGTAGTTTAATTAATTTAGAAATTATAAAAACAATCTTATACAAACCCACTCCACAATCTCCACACGGAGAACCGAATATAAGGGCGATTATACTCGGTTACGTATTCTATAATATATCACAGATCTCTCTATGAGGGAAGCACTACTCAACTTCATGGATATGTACACATTCTTGTTTCAAAGTCTTGAACTTGCTTTTATTATTATCATTGCTATTACGCTATTTAATAACAATTGCATGAATATAATAAATGTTTCACTTATCCACACTATGGGATATTAGCAACTATAGGCCTCTGCTGCTATGGGCCCCTACTCCCTCTTGGACATGTGTCTATAAATTTGCAAGAAAATAAAAACCTATTAAGGTTGTAAAAAGAAGAATTAAAAGATATTCCAAAAATTTTATCATCGTTATTTGTTCCTTTTTGACCATGAAAAGTCCTACACTGTAGTAAAACACTGCCGCAGCCAATAGTGCTACAAATTCCACTCTAGCACTAAATAGTATCGCCCCTATTGTAACAAGCATTATATTCCAAAAAACAAGAGCCCCATGAGCTAAAACTGTGCTTGTTTCTAGGTAAAAATATGATAAAAGCGCGATTATATAAAAGAATATAACAATAAAAAGTAAAACAACTGATATCGGAATAGGCATTTCTAAGGATAGGAAGCCATAGGATGCAAAGAATACTGACATCGCAGAGATAATGTAGATTGTCGTCTTTGCTACAGCTTCAAGAGGAATCTTTTTGAAACTTGATACAGCAAATACATTACTAGTGAGAAAAGTAATATATGTAATTAGGAATATGAAAATAAGGAAGAAAAACATCAGAACTGTTTCATAAACTCTACCAAATGCTTTATCAAAAAACATCTGCATAAAAAGCATATTACTGAAGATAATTAAACTTGCATGTGGTACTACTAAAAGTAAAATTCGCGTATTAATCTTGAAAGACAATACCCAAAGAAAACCAAAAAATGATATTAAAGCATAAATACCTCCTATTACAAAAGGATTAAGGAGTAATTCGTGAAAAGGTCCCATCAATTTATTTAAGAAAAAGGATAACGTTATAAATAGAGCCATAAAGATGATTTTGCCCTTTTTAGTACTATCTTCTTTTTTTGATATTACTTCGTCCATATTTATTTCACATTTTTCATAAGATATTCTATAGCTTTTTCAGTTAGTACCCTACCCCTCATTGTACGCTTAATAAATCCAGATTTCATTAAAAAAGGTTCATATACACCTGTCAAAGTACCTTCTTCCTCAGATATTGCTGCGGCTAAAGTAGAAACACCAACAGGACCTCCGCTGTAATTTCTCCATATTGTATCAAGAATTACACGATCTATATCCTCAAAACCAAAATCATCCACTCCCAAAAGTTCAAGAGCCTCCAGAGCCACTACCTTGTTTACAAAATCATTTTCCGTAGTTAGACTCTCATAGTAGTCACGAACTCTACGCAGTAGCCTAAGAGCCACTCGAGCAGTTCCTCTAGAACGCTTAGCTATCTCAAAAAGTGCATCTGTTTTAAAACTCATATCCCAAACCACAATAGCTCTCTCCAAAATCTTAAGTAAATCTTCATCTTCGAAGTAATCTAACCTCTGCACCAACCCAAACCTATCCCTCATTGGCGAGCTTAATTTCCCGAAATTTGTTGTTGCACCAATCAATGTAAAAGGTTTAAGAGAAAGCCTTATTGTCTTCGCAGAAGGACCTTTACCAACGACAATATCAAGGACTCTGTCCTCCATAGCCGGGTAAAGAATCTCCTCAATGCCACGTGACAAACGATGTATTTCGTCAATGAAAAGAACATCATTTGCCCCCAGATTTGTTAAAATCGCAGCCAAGTCCCCTTGCCTTTCAATCGCAGGACCAGATGTAATATGCAATGAAGAACCAATTTCATTTGCAATTGCAGTAGCAAATGTGGTTTTTCCAAGACCAGGAGGGCCGTAGAAAAGGATGTGATCTACAGGTTCTCCCCTCTTCTTCGCAGAATTTATCATCATATCAAGAGTTCTCTTTTCTGTTTTTCGACCAATAACTTCATCAATCCTTGAAGGTCGAATCTTTTGCTCATAATCACTATCATCCTGCTTTTGATCAAAAACAGTTTTCTTTTTAACATTTATACTACCCTCTTTTTTTGACATATTGCTTTTTATCATACTATTGCTTCAAAACATGAGAGATTAAATTTTCAAGAGAAATGTCATTGTTCGCTTTGTATTCAATCGTAGCCTTCTTCAACATACTTTCCAATTCCCTACCCCTAAATCCAAGAGATTGCAAAGCTTCTTTTAATTCTTCGAACATTTCTGAATCTTTAGAAGAAAGGTCCTCCTCATCTTGGACATAGACACCTTGTAGTTCCAAAACTATTTTCTTTGCTCCTTTAGGTCCCAGTCCAGGCACTTTACTTAAAGTTTTGTAATCAGCCTTACTCAATGTAACCCTAAATTCCTGAGGAGAAAAAACTGAAACAATTGAAAGGGCAACTTTAGGCCCTACCCCAGAAACTTGTATGATATTTTCAAACATCTCTTTTTGTTCTTTTTGAAGAAAGCCATAAAGAGTTTGGCTATCCTCACGTACTTGAAAACTCACAAAAATCTTCACCTCATCATCAACACTGTAAGTACAATTTGCAGGAACAAAAACCTGGTAACCAACACCATGTGAAGTTAGAACAACAAGATACACCTGTTTATTTTTATATACAATATCAAAAACCTTTCCATCAATATATGCAATCATTTCTTGCCTTCATTTAATTTAGATAGGTCATTCAAGATTATACTGTCATTACAGCAAATTGCCAAAGCTATTGCATCTGCAGCATCATCTGGCTTTGGAATCTCTTCAAAATTACACATCCTCCTTACATTTTCTTGCACTTGTTTCTTATCTGCCTTTCCATATCCAGAAATAGAATTTTTCAATTGCAAAGGAGTGTATTCATAGAGTCCAACATTATACTTATTCAAAGCTAGCAGAATAACTCCCCTTGCCTCACCAACCTTTATCGCTGTTTTTGCATTATTACAAAAAATTAAGAGCTCTACACTAGAAAATTCCGGCTTGAACTTTTCCAATATTTCACATAAATCAGTATATATCTCGCCTAACCTTTCACTAAGTTCTAAACTCTTGTGAGTTTCAATAACGCCAAAGTCGACAACCTTCTCTATCTGCCTACCTTCAAAATCAACAACAGCCCAACCAGTAATTGCAACACCAGGATCCACTCCTATGATTCTCATCGCATTTTACGTTTACAAATTAGCATCATGCCAAATTCCTTGTATATCGGAATATTCCTCAAGTTTTTCAATAAAGTCATGAATTTTCTTTTTCTCTGAATCAGATATCTCTTTCCTTACTTTAGGTTCTCTAATTAACTCATATGTATTAACTACGTATCCTGTTGAATCTATATCTTTCTTTACAGAACTGAAGTTTTTTACATCAGTAAAAACATTTAAAAGCACCTCTTCGCCTTCAACCAACTCTTCAATATCCTTCACATTCTCAATATCCATTAAGTTCATCATTACATCGTCTTTTTCTTCTGGAATAAATTTGTCTCCTTCTCCATATTTCTCACTCCCCTGCATCTTTCCACACCTAACTTCTATCCTACCCTTTTGTTCAAAATTCCAAAGTAATGATCCTCCTTCAGACAAATTGCCTCCAGCAGTAGAAAAAATTTTTCTAAGATCGGACACCACCCTATTCCTGTTATCCGTCGTCACATCAAGAATGAAAGAAACCCCCGCGGGCCCCATGCCTTCATAGACGCATTCAACGAATTGAGTACCATCTTTACTTACTCCTAGTCCCCTATTTATTGCTCTCTCAACATTTGCTGTTGGTAAACCTTCTGACTTAGCTTTGTCTACTAACAATCTCAAAGAAGGATTGGAATCAATTTCCCCTCCTCCTTCTCTTACTGCAATGGTAATTTGTTGAGCCATTTTGGAAAAAATTTTCCCTTTTTTAGCATCTGCGGCTCCCTTAGCATGCTTAATCTTCGCCCATTTTGAATGTCCAGACATGTAAAATTCGGTAATATATAAATACGTAATTTTACCATTACACAGAAAAATATGACAGGGAGTTTTTTAATCCTTAGGCATCACAGACCTATTACCACTTTCACTATACTTTTGTTCTGCCCATCTACGAATTTTGTCTTCAATCTCAGGTTTGGGCATACCAAATTTCTCACGTGAATTTGCAATAATTTGTTCTTTGTAACCCTTCTTCTCATACTTCACATCCAAAGATTTAGCACTGAAAGGGGTTGAAGTCATACCATCTATACAAAGTTTAATATACATTGCATGTGATTCAAGAGACACTAAATCTTCAGCAGAAAATATTGGAGCAAATTCATTTGCAAGTATTGATGCATCACTCTGACTCACAACAAACGAACCCAAAGAACCAACATTTCCAAAAATTGCATTTCTAACAACCAATGGTAATTGCTCAATATATTGATTGGTCATTGTAAGATTAAGTTTGAACTTTCTTGCTTCAGAAAGAACCTTTGCAAAAGACTCTGTAGCAAAATTCTGGAACTCATCAACATAGAGAAAGAAATCCCTTCTGTCTTCGAATGGTATATCTATTCTCTCCATAGCAGTACTTTGAAGCCTAGTAATCAACATACCTCCTAACAAAGAACAATTTTCCTCACCAATTTTACCTTGTGCTAGATTAACAAGAAAAATTTTTCTTTCATCCATAATCTTTCTCAAATCAACTGTCGATTTCACTTGACCAATTATATTTCTAATAACTGCTGTAGAGATAAAGCGCCCAACTTTGTTCTGAATCGGAGCAATTGCTTCAGTCACAAGGCGTGAGTTACTAGACATAGATGCGAATTCTTCTTCCCAAAATTTCTTTAGAATTGGATCATTAACATGTTTCAATATAAAT
>CAZELS010000112.1:0-2758 GCA_964513165.1 uncultured Candidatus Saccharibacteria bacterium | reverse complement strand
CCATCAAGATTCATATCTGCTCTCCCCAATTCGTCTTCACTAAGCTCTATTAGTCCTAGTATATATTTCTGAAGCAAGACAGCATCAAGAATATTGACTTCACCATCGAAGTTAATATCTCCTGCATCTACAAGAGCAGCATTAGTAACTGGGGCAAGGAAAAGAAAAAATACCACAAACAAAACAAAGATTTTCTTCATCTTTTCTCCCTACTTTCTTTTTTTATTTTTTAAAAGATCACTACTACATTATATCATTTTCAATTGAATTTTTAAATACTATCGGTCTTCTCCGCGTGTTACGCATCTGTTATACTACACCCATGCTGGTGTAGCTCAGCTGGCTAGAGCAATTCTTTCGTAAAGAATAGGTCAGTGGTTCAAGTCCACTCATCAGCTTTTAATATATTTAATTGCAAAATATTTAATGTACTCACCAAACATAACCCTAACAAACCTAATGGTAAAGTACATTGTTACTTTTGAGATAAATAATGAGAGGATTAAGAACATTCCCCTGCCCTACAAAGAAAAAAAACAACTTTATGAAAAAGTTCACGCTGAAGATATAAACGCTCTTGCAGAAATAATTAATTTGCCAATTGGATATTCCAAAGCGCTAGATATTCAAAGAGGAAAAAGCGACGTTTCGAAGGGTGCTGAACATAAAATTCTCACAAATTACAGAAGCACACAAGACTTCATAAATTCTTACAAATCTACTTCCTTTCTCCCAATATCATCAGAATTAATAGCGCATTTAAACAATTTGCTTTTAAAAAACATTCTCGATTCGTGGGAGACTGGGAAATTTCGAAAATTTTCTGAAGTACCAAATGAAATATATGATCAGTGGTACAAATACAGAGACTACTATCCCAAAAAAAATACTCAAAAATATTTCAACGAGCTCTCCGAATGGATATATTCAGGCGAAGACAATTATCATAAATTAATTCAATGTGCTCTCTTGCTGTATGAATTCATAGATAATGCACCAATGTACGCTGGAAGCCAAATAACATCAATATTGACTGCAACATGTGTTTTGAAGGATTTTGGTTACAATCATAACAATACTTTGTGCTTGGCTAAAGCATTAAGACCAATTTACAAAGAAATGCCGTCAATTTTCAAAATGTCCAAGAGTAAAAGAGACCAAACACTCTTCACTGAAGCTTTCCTCTATGCTCTTTCTTTAGAATCCATCCAATTAAAACAACTTTATGAATCTTCTTACAATAGAACTATTAAGAAAAAAACCGATTCTAAAGAAAATCTAAACCAAAGACAATTAAAAATATTGGAATATTTGCAAGAAAACAAAAAAGTAAACCGAACAGAATATACAAAACTCATGGGAGTATCATTTATGACCTCCTACAGAGACCTTACAGAAATGTTACAAGCTGGATATTTAGAGAAAAAAGGCAAGAACAAAAAAACATACTACATTTTGAAAGAAAAAGAGGACAATTAAACTAATTCAGTGATATAATCGCGGAATATGAAAGAACAATATGACATCATAATCGGGCTTGAGATACATGTCCAAACCAAAACAAGCACAAAAATGTTTTGCTCTTGTGCAGCACAATATTTTGAAAAAGAACCAAATACACAAACATGTGCAGTGTGTGCTGGCCTACCCGGAGCTCTTCCAGTACCAAACAAAAGAGCAATTGAGAAATGCATTCTTTTGGGTTTAGCAACAAACAGCGAAATTTCAAAAAATATTCGTTTTGACAGAAAACATTACTTTTATCCAGATCTTCCAAAGGGATATCAGATAAGTCAGTACGAAAACCCCATTTGTTTTGATGGTTTTGTTCATGTAAAAAACTTGAATGGTGAAAAAGTTAAAATCGAAATAGAAAGAATACACCAAGAGGAGGATGTTGCAAAATCTTTGCACGTAAAAGATTACACTCTGATTGATTGTAACAAGTCTGGCATACCACTGATCGAAATTGTCACAAAACCCGTCATCAAAAGCGCTTTCGAAGCTAAAGGATATGCTTCAAAAATTAGACAAATCGTTCGATATCTCGGTATTTCAAATGCAGATATGGAAAAAGGGCAAATGAGATGTGAGCCGAATATTTCTGTACAGAAAAAAGGTTCATGGGAATACAAGAATGGGATGATTTGTTCAAATGAAGGGTGTGAGTTAAATCCAAAAGTAGAAGTAAAGAACATTGGATCCATTTCTGCTGTGGAAAAATCCATAGAATATGAAGTTGAAAGACAAATAAAGGAGATTGAAAATGGTGAAAAGATAATACAGCAAACAAGAGGTTGGAATGCACAAAAAGGAATTACAGAGTTTCAGAGATCAAAGGAATCCGCACAAGATTACCGATATTGTCCAGATCCAGATATTCCAGTGATTAAAATAACCCAAGATGTCATAGAGAAAATTAAGGGAGAATTAGTTGAATTAGCTGACGAGAAAATTGAAAAATACACTGAAGATTACAAACTTGCGGAATATGACGCTCAAGTCATAACCGCCTCAAAAGAAAGTTCCATGTTTTTTGAAACATTGCTAGAAAAAGTCGCTGAAGAATTAGACAAACAAAAGGCTGCAAAGGCAGTAACAAATTGGATAATTGGCCCAATATATGCTCATTTAAATAGCACAGGGAAAAGTTTCAAAGATCTAGAGAGCATCATTGATGATTTGGGTGAATTAATTTTGAAAGTTGAAAAAAATGAACTTTTGAATAGAAAAGCTAAAGAAATTTTGGAAAAAGCTC
>CAZELS010000111.1:0-4123 GCA_964513165.1 uncultured Candidatus Saccharibacteria bacterium | reverse complement strand
AATTCAAAATATCTATACATATTTATTCCGACGGATATGATGTTTAATGCAATGAATGGAATGCTTTCAATGAGGTAAGAGTAGATTCCGAGAAGTATTGCAGATATTGCTAAAACTAAATGCATTTTTGCTCTGTTTTTTAGAAAAAATCCGTATGTAAGAATTATCATTCCGATGTAACCAATGATGTCTATCATTTGAAGAAAGTTTTTAAAGTAAAATTTTGCTTTTTAAAGTATATCTGTAAAGAGGTAGTATGTACAGATTGCTAAAATTGTTTTTTTGGAATATATTAATAGTAGTTAAATTTAAAAAGAAATTTTTTATGGAAGAAAATATTAATGAGGTAGTACCTCCTGTACAGCAAAATGTTGTGGTAGAGCCAGTGAAGAAAGGTCTGAGTAAGTTAACCATATTTTTCATCATACTCTTTTTAGTTTTGCTTCTTTTTGGTGCTGGTGTTTATGCAGGTTACTTCTTTGCAAATTCTGGATGTTTTGTCAGTAACACTCAAAAAAACTCATATTCTTCAGAACAGGATGAATTTGAAATAGATGAAGCTGAGGAAAAAGAAGAGATTGAATACCTTGGAACATATATTGACACCACACTTCCTGAAGACTGGGAAGTAGTTGAGTATATGGATGGAGAAGGCTCAGATATGCTTGTTTCAGGTTCTACGTACAGTGGTTTAACAGGTTTGGGTATTTTTGATGAAGAAGAGAACGAAGTTTTCAAACTGTATGCAGTTGATGGTATTGGTGGTATAGAGGTTTGTTCTGAAGTTGCGAAGTTTCCTGATACTCCTCAATCATACATAGAGAAGATTAATGACTTAACAATTGATTACAATGCAAATACAGATGCTGATACAGCAATGCCTGTGGTTGTTGATATTAATATAGGTGAATACACCAGTTTCAATTTCATCGACTACGTTGGTAGAAGGGTAGACGATACTTACTACTGGAATGGTTTAGAAAATGCAAATCCTTCTGAATTTCACCCATTATGTGGTATGTCTGGTTCTTTCTTAGTATTCAAGACACTTTCCTTTGAATTGGATAATGATGGTTTTAAATCTTTGGGATACAGTTATGGGTATGAATTGGTTAAAGATCTAAGTGAAGAAAAGCTTTTAATCCTTGACAGTGTTATGAACAGTATTGTTTTGAAGTAAGTTTTCTTAAAAAATGCATATTGTTTTACAGAGGAATACCTCTCTATAGGTCATTCAGAGTGAAAGTAGAATCTTTTAAAGAAGAAGTGGAAGCATAAAAAAGGAGAGGCATTCCCTCGGTACATAAACCTTTGGTAGTCCTCTCATGGTAATACACCATTTTATATCTTCTTTTTTAAAAAACAAGTGATTGATAATTTTTAAT
Organism: uncultured Candidatus Saccharibacteria bacterium; assembly: GCA_964513165.1. Taxonomy (GTDB): domain Bacteria; phylum Patescibacteriota; class Dojkabacteria; order SC72; family T1SED10-24; genus CAZELS01. Next base: position 2,738 of record CAZELS010000111.1, on the reverse strand, counting down.
AAATTTTTTGTTTTTTTGTAATAGAAAAGTCTCGTCGGAATATCTGGAGTATGGTGGGACATAGAGGTCTGGAACCTAAAATAAGACAGCGGAAAGTGCGCAATTTAAAGATCTTCTTCATCTTGAGTGCATTATAAAAAAATTAGTTTAACATAGAGGCTCTTAAGAATGTTGGACATTTATGGTATAATGTTGCCGAATATTTAATACTCGTCAAATAAATGGTGGGACCAAGGGTAATCAAGCAAGTTAGCGTTCCACATGATTGTTATCTAATTCTCACTTCCAGGTGTAATCAGAGGTGCCTTCACTGTTATGGCAATTATGGCATGGATATGCCATCCAATGAATTAAGAGGAAAAGAATGGAATAAGATTTTCGAAGATTTAGTTCGGAATAATGTATTTTATGTAAATATTTCTGGTGGGGAACCTACTGTCCATCCTGACTTTTTAGAAATAATTGATTCTTTAAAAAAACACGAATTACATTTCATTATAACGACAAATGGTCTCTTCAGTAAAAAGATATTAGAAGCTTTTATAGATGTAAAAGATTTGTTGATTGGGATTAAAGTTAGTTTGGATGGACCGGATTATATGTCCAATGGATACATAAGAAGAGATTTAAGGAAGGAAATCAATGAAATCCAGTATAAGATAACTCTTGAAAATATAAAAAAGTTAAGAGAGAACAATATCAATTTTACAATTGCTACATGTATTCATAAAGGTAACGTAGGGAAGATTGATGAGATGCTATCTCTTGTACTTTCTCTTAATCCTGTAAGTTGGTATATTTCGACCATATCTACTTCTGGGAGATCATTCGAAAATTTGGAAATATTCGCATCAGATTCTGAGATAGAGAAAAAAAAGTGGGATTATATAAAAAAGGAATGTGAAAAAAACAATATCTTTGTTAACTATATAGATATGCCATTTGCATCTGCGACAAAGGAAAAAGGGAAATTTTATTACCAATGCCCTGCTGCAAGAAGTTTTTGTGAAATAAATTCTGACGGTTTGGTGACTCCATGTCCTTTGGCCAGAGTAAATATACCTTCAGAGTTCATAAAATTTGAAAATATTCGAGATAAAAGTATAAAAGATATTTGGAGCGGAAAAGCATTTCAAAAATTTCTTAAACTTTCTGCGGAAGGATGCAAGGGATGTCAAGTCAAAAGTAAGTGTGACAGATGTATCCCCCAAAGTATTCTTTGGTTTGATGATCCAACATTGCCTCCTCCTCATTGTATTCAAAATGGGGGAGATTTAGGGTTGAAAAATATTAAAGAGTTAAGATCTCTTTTAAGAAGAAAACAAAGGGTTATGAGAAGGCTAGTTAAATTAACATTAACATAAATGAGAAAATACAGATTAAACAAAAGCATTAGATTTAGAGAAGAAAGCGGTTATATTTTAATCTGTGATTGTAAGAGACTTTTAGATTATGAGATACCAAAAGAGTATTTTTCTCTTCTAAAATGCCTTGAAAAGGATTATGCACCCAAACCAGAGGAAGAAGAAATCGTTAGCGAATTATTGGATATTGGCATTGTTGTCGTTAATGGTAAGGAGAGGAAAGAATATAAGAAAGATATATTTAGTAAACTTGGATATGACGAGAATGAATTTATTTGAATCCGTTTCTGTTGTAGCGGATGATTTTATTCGTCCGAAGGGTGATTTATATATTCTTTCTACTAGGGGTTCGAACATTTTGATGTTTACCATAGCTCAACATATTTCAAAAAAGAGAGATATTAAATTTGAAATATACCAACCAGGGAAGAAAAATATATGTGTAGATTTTAAAGGTATATCGGTTAATTTTGTTAAATGTGTAGATTTTTTTGATTTCAAAAACAAACTTAAATCTATTGAATTTAGCGGTGATGTGGTGCACTATAATAATATTGATTTATTCAATGGAAGTATCACTCATAAACATATTACTGCTACTATACATACAAACTCATTTCTTGAAAAGGAAAGTGCGAACATTTGGTTAAAAAAGAATAAAAACTTGATAGATGAGATTATTGTTGTTAATACTGAATATGTAAAACAGTTTAAAGGGGTGAAATTGATCAAAAATGGTATTGATGAAAATATCTTTAAGTATAATCCAATTAGAAGAAAAAATTTTTCCACGATTAATATCCTTTTTCCCAATTTAAATAGTCCAAAAAAGAATAGGAATTTCGCAATTAAATTTATTAAAAATTTGAATACAAAATACAAAAAAAGAATTAAATTTAGATTAATTTTAACCGGTAAGTATGAAAAATTACCCCTTAGTCAGGACGAATATGTTTTTGAAGGAGAAAAACTTTGGGGTAAGGATATGAACCAACTATATAGGGACTGTCAATTCACAATTATTCCGAGTATTTCAGAAAGTTGTAGTTTATGTTCTTTAGAGAGTATGTCTTCTGGCAGTGTTGTTCTTGCTAATGATATCCCTGGTATTAGAGATTACTTTAGGGATGGTATAGATGGATATTTGATTGATGTAAAAAATATCGAAAAGTGGGAGGATAGGGTTATTTCTTTGGTCGATGATACTGATAGATATTTAAGAACTCGACAAAATGCTAGAGATATAATTTTAAAAGAGTATAATTCAGAAAGAATGAGTAATGAATATTATTCTATGTGGCTGAATTTGTTAGAAGACAAAAATGAGTAAAATGAAATTATTAGTAATTACTGCCCATCCTGATGATGCTGAAC
>CAZELS010000110.1:0-1542 GCA_964513165.1 uncultured Candidatus Saccharibacteria bacterium | reverse complement strand
ACAAAAAAAACAGAATTTAACAAAGTATGCCAGTAGGGTGTATAATTGAAAATATATAAATTTTCAAAATTTTTTAAATGAAAAAAGGACTTTTAATTTTCCTTGGTATTGTTTTACTCCTGATCGTAATAGTTGGCTATGTTGTTGGACAGTACAACGGCATGGTTATGCAAGAGGAGGAAGTAAACAATGCACAGGCACAAGTGGAGACTGTTTTGCAAAGAAGGTTTGATTTAATTCCAAACCTTGTTGCATCTGTTAAGGGTATTATGCAACAGGAGCAAGAAGTTTTTGGTAATATCGCAGACGCAAGAGAAAGATATGCTCAAGCAGCTTCTGGAACACAGGAAAGCATAGAAGCCGCAAATGGAGTGGAGAGTGCCCTAGGAAGACTTCTCGTAGTTATGGAAGCATATCCAGAACTTAAGAGTGATCAAACCGTTATCAACCTAATGGACGAGCTTGCTGGTACTGAAAACAGGGTTGCAGTTGAAAGAAAAAGATACAATGATGCCGTTACGAAATTTAATCAATTAATTAGGGTTTTCCCAAACAGATTTTTTGCAAATATGTTTGGTTTTGAACAAAAAATCCTTTTTGAGAGCGTAGAGGGTGCGGATGTTGCTCCAGAGGTTGATTTAGATGTTTCTTTTTAAAAAATATAGCTGATGTTAAAAAAAGTTTTTGCAATTTTTTCGCTTTGTTTTTTACTGTCTTCGACCTTACTTTTTGCAATACCACAACCTGAAGGATATGTGAATGACTTCGAAGGAATTCTTGAAAACGAAAGTGAGTTGGAAGAAAAAATTTCGGATTTTGAAAAACAAACGGGTATTGAAATTGCAGTTTTAACAACTTCGGATTTTGAAGATACATATATTGAGGACTATGCTGTAAAGGTTTTTGAACAATGGGGCATTGGAAAAGAAGGGGAGGACAATGGTGTGTTAATTGTTGTTTCAAAAGAACAAAGACAATCTAGGATTGAAGTTGGTTATGGCCTCGAGCCGATTTTAACAGATGGTGTCACTGGTAGAATTCAGGATACAGCCATGGTTCCAAATTTTCGAGAAGAAAACTATTCACAAGGTATTAACGAAGGAGTAAGCATGATTATTCAAATCCTTGGTGGAGAAGATATCGATGGAGTAACTACAAATATACAAGAAGATGACATGGAAGGGCTTGGTTGTCTTGGAATTATGTTCATTGGTTTTCTCCTTTTAATACCAAATCCTTTTGTTACTGCAGTCATAGGTGGAGTTTTGGGCTTTTTACTTGGTACGGCCTTTTTAGGTATAACGGGTGGTGTTACGTTTGGAATAATTGGTGCGATTTTCGGTTTTCTTCTTGGATTCATAGCAAGGTTAATTCCTGCTCCAGTACGCCATGGTATTGCATACTCAATGATGTCTGCAGGTAGAAGTGGTGGTGGAGGGGGTAGTAGCTTTGGTGGTTTTGGTGGTGGTTCTTCTGGTGGAGGAGGTAGTTCAAGGAGTTGGTAATTTGTTGACTTTGGGTGTTGTTTGTTCAATAATGAAG
>CAZELS010000109.1:0-2095 GCA_964513165.1 uncultured Candidatus Saccharibacteria bacterium | reverse complement strand
GATCATTACAATTGCGAGACAATCTTCTCTACCCTACCCTGGTAATTTTTCATGATGCTCGATATTTTGATATTGGAAGGCATATTTTGGGAGATACATTTGGAGGTGGATATATCCGTGATATTGGCTTGAAGGAGTAATTTCTTGAATTGACTTCACATTCTTTCTCTGTTAAATTTATATAACGTTAACTCTTTATTATTGTTTTTATAGTGAAAAAAGAAAAGATAAAGGATGCTTTTGTGAAAAATCGAAGATTTTATATACTTCTTTCCTTGCTAATTGTCGTTTTTACGTTAGGTTTCTTCTTAGTATGGCAGGATAGAGTCTTGGTGAAAATAGGGAATCAGTCAATTACACGGAGTGAATATTTAGAAGCATTGAACTTATGGAGAGGATTTTATGAAGCTACAGAGAATAACGATATTCTTTCAGATTTTGACAATACTGTCTTAGATATTCTCATAGAAGAAAAGATTATTGAGTACGAAGCTCAAAGACGAAATGTTGATGTAACTGCTTCGATGATTGAAGATAGATATCAGAAACTGATTGAGGAATATGGCAGTGAACAGAATTTGGCTTACAATGCAAAAAACTCATATGGTTGGGAGATTGACGATATTAAAAACACTATCCGGATAACTATTTTGAAAGAAAAGTTACAACCTTTAATTTTGAATCATAGAATTGGTAGATCTATATCGATTCAAAGAGGAAGTGGAGCTCCAGAAAATGCTTTTTTAACAAAAAAGTTTGATGAAGATTCGGTAGATTGGATTAATGATATCTACTCTCTTGTGCAGGTACAGGGCTTTGATGAAATATTTGATATTTTCTTGAGTACCCAAGAAAAATTCGAAAAAGTTGTAATTGAGGGCTATGAAGAGTGGGATAGTTATGAAAATTTGGCTCTTGCTAGTAATATTGCTTGGTCTAGAAATGAAATTGGTGTCCCTGATATTGATTTGGAAGAATTCTTTGCTGCACATGGCAATGAACCCTTCTTAGTTATGGATTCCGAAGCTTGGAGAGCAATATATGTAGTAGATGAAATCTTTTCGGGTGATTATGATAGTTGGGATTCTTTCTTGACAGAGTACAAAAAAGCAAATTTGAATACCAATTTGTATTTATGGATTACTGGGAAGATGGAAGTATTGTTTTCAAGATTTCATGTTAGTGAGGTTTATGCTGATTGTTCACTTTGTCGTGGAGGGTCAGTAAATGGGAGGATAACAGATAGTATTACTGGACAAGGTCTGTCTGGAGTTAGTGTGAATATCTCAACAACGTATCCTGGTGGAAGTACGTGTAGTTATAACGAAGAGACGAATTGTTGGTGTGGACCTAAATCGAAGAGCACTTCTACAGATGGTAATGGAAATTACCTTTTTGATAGATTTGATGGATTAAACTGTTTTGCTAATTGTGGTTGGGGTGATGGTGTTGCTTGGCAACTGTCTGCGTCTAGAAGTGGATATAATAGTAATTCTAGAACGTTTAATCCTAGTAATGGAGGTTCTGTGAATATAAGTCTAGCGATGGCACCGATTTGTAGCTGTTGGTGTAATACTTGTAATCCTCCTTCTTGTCCAAGCGGTACAACGGAAAACAATACAGGCTTAATATGTAAGTATGGTGATTTAAGAAATAACTGTGGATATACTTGTACTCCATCAGGTTGTGGTAGTGCTAGCGGATGTTATAGCAGTGTAAGAAGTTGTTGGTATGTTGAAAATTCTCCGGCCCCAACTGCACCTACAGCAATTAATATCCAGGTTGGTGGTAAAACATGTGATTTAGGTAATAGTGTTCGGGTTCCCTACCCTGTTTATGGCAATATTTATGGTTTTCTTGCACGAGGAGCAACTAATTACAGAGCCTCTGATCCAATTCGTGGTCGTATACCACAATTAACCTATCAATACAGATTTTTAAGTGCCGTATCAAGTTGGTTGGATACTTCTACTAGATATTTCCCATATATATCGCTTAATCAAGGAGATTCTTACAGTGTCTCGGCTCAGTCTAAAAGTGCTAATAGATGTGAGGGCGATGCTCTTGGGGGTACAATCTCACGAGATTTTGTTGT
>CAZELS010000108.1:0-7698 GCA_964513165.1 uncultured Candidatus Saccharibacteria bacterium | reverse complement strand
AAAGGTGAAATGGTTGCCTTCATTGACGCTGAACATGCTTTTGATTCTGTCTATGCACAACATATTGGGTTGAATTTGGAGGAAATCTACGTTTCCCAGCCTGATTTTGGAGAACAAGCACTGGAAATTTTAGAAACACTTGTACGTTCTGCTGGTTTTGGAGTTATCGTAATTGACTCTGTTGCTGCACTTACGCCTAGAGCAGAAATTGAGGGAGATATGGGGGACAGTCATATGGGTCTTCAAGCTAGATTGATGTCTCAAGCACTTCGAAAAATTACTGCAATTTGTAGTAAAACTGGTACTACTGTAATTTTCCTTAATCAATTAAGAATGAAGATTGGCATTATGTTTGGAAATCCAGAAACTACGACTGGTGGTAATGCATTGAAATTCTATTCTTCAATTAGAATGGATATTAGGCAAAAAGACAAGATCATAAAGGATGGTGTTGTTACAGGACACCAAAGATTAGTTAAAGTTGTAAAAAACAAAGTTGCTCCTCCATTTAAAGAAGCTACTTTCAATATCATCTATCCTAACGGTATAGACAAAGAAAGTAGTATTTTGGATGCAGCTGTAGCTAAGGGAATTGTGACTAAATCAGGGACTTGGTTTAAGTATGGCGATATGCAAATGGCCCAAGGTAGAGAAGCTTCGATTGAACTTCTTAAGGGAGACGACAAATTAAAAGAAAAAATTGTGAAGGAAGTTAGAGCAACTATTAAATAGCTGATGTTAACAATTCAAAAAATTGAGACTGTAAAAAGGAATCCTTCGAAGGTCAAGCTTGTCTTCGAAGATTCCTCATATATTGTAAGTATTGATACTGTTGCACTCTTTTCATTGTACGAGGGCAGAGAAGTTAGTGAGGAAGATTTGAGTAAGATTGTCTTACATGGTCTTTTTTCTGATTTACAGGAAAGAACAATTGGTTACATTACATATTCTCCAAGAACGGAATATCAGGTAAGGCAATATATTCAAAAATATCTTAGAAAAATCGATTTAGAAATTGATTCCGAGAGTTTGATTGAAGAGTTAATTGAAAAATTGAAAGAATACAAATACATTGATGATCGTGCATATGCTGAACTTTTTGTGAAATCAAGATTACAAAACAAACCAAAGTCCAGATTTGTTCTTTCTACAGAACTTTTTTCAAAAGGGATAGACAAGGAATTGTCAAATGAGGTTTTGGATGAACTCCTTCCAGAAAATATTGAACTTTTGAAAAAGGTTTACGAAAAAAAATTTGGAGATACTCCAATTACATTTGATGACAAGAAAAAGATTTCTTTTCTTCAAAGAAAAGGTTTTTCATGGGATGATATATCTACTTTTGTAAATTCTTTTAAAAACGATGGTGCATAAATTAGAAAAAGAATGGGTTGTTAAAGGGAAGATGGAAGGAGCATTTTCTTTTGAAAAACTCCTGCACCTTGTTCTGCAAAACAGAGAGATTGAGGATGTTGAAACTTTTTTGCATCCAGACATTTCAAGAATACCCTCATTCAAAAAACTTCATGATTCTTTAGGAGCTGCAAAGAAGATTGTCGAAGCAATGAAGAAGAAAAAAAGGATAGTAATCTATGGAGACTATGATGTTGACGGAATTTCTGGAACTTGTTTACTTTGGTCCTTCTTGTATTTTGAACTTTCAGAATTTCTTAAATTAGAAAAATCAGATTTAAACATCCTACCTTACATTCCAGACAGAGTAGATGAAGGATATGGGCTTTCAACTCAAAGCTTGGAAAAGTTAGTTGAACAGCGAGTTGATTTGATTGTAACAGTTGATTGTGGAATTAGAGACAAGGAATTGATTAAAACATATCCAGATATTGATTTCATAGTTACAGACCATCATTTACCTCCAGAAGATATTTTGAAGGATTTGGATTACACGATAGTTCATCAGCTCTTCCCAGGGAAAGCATATCCTTTTGCATCTGTATGTGGAGCATTTGTAGTTTTTCTTTTAATTTTGGCCATAAAGGATGCTGTTGGAATGGAGAGTAGTTTTGAAAAGAATACTCAGTATCTTGATCTTGTAGCTCTTCCTACAGTAACTGATATCATGCCACTCAAAGATGTAAACAGAATTGTTGTGAAGCATGGTCTAGAGGTTTTACGAGAAGGTGAGCGCATTGGTTTGAGAAAATTGTCCGAAAAAGCACAGGTTGAAGTGAAAGATATCTCTACATATCACCTCGGATATATATTAGGTCCAAGGCTCAATGCCTCTGGACGTATTGATTCTGGTATTCATGCTTTGAGACTTCTTTCTACAAAGAGCGAGAGTCAAGCAAAAGAACTTTCTAGTAAACTGGATTCTTTAAATTTTGAAAGGCAAATGCTTACAAAAGAAATTTTGGATATTGCTAGAGAGAAAGTTTTTGAAAAAAAATTACAAAGTTTGATTTTTGTAAAAGGAGTTGATTGGAATGAAGGAGTCATTGGTTTAGTAGCAGGCAGATTACAAGAAGAATTTCATAGACCTGTTCTTGTTGTTACTCAAAATGAAAATGAAATTAAAGGTTCCGCAAGGAGTGTTAACGGCTTCAATATTACTGAAGCTATTGGTATGTTTGAAAAATATTTAATTAAATTTGGAGGACACAATCAAGCAGCGGGCTTTAGTGTAAAGGAGGGTTGTTTAGAAGATTTTGAAAAAGAAATTACTGAATATGTCGATGCCAATGTTTCTGAAGAATTGTTTAAAAAAGTATTGGATATCGATTGTGTCTTGGATACACAGTATTTAAATATGGAATTAGCAGAGCATCTCTCAAGGTTAGAACCTTTTGGATATGGTAACAAAAAACCAATGTTTCTTTTGGAGAAGGTTGTTGTTGTTAGCAAAAAAGTTTTGGGTAAAGATGCAAACCATATGAAATTAGAAATTCAAGGAAATGCATCTGGTGTTGATGAGGCCATAATGTTTAATTGTGCTGAATGTATAGAGAAGATAAAGGTTGATGACGTTTTAGATTTGGTTGGATATGTTGGTATTAATCAATGGAATGGTCTTACAAAAGTTCAATTTGAGATAAAGGATTGGAAAGCTTGTAATGGTGTATAGAGATGTATTAAAATAGTTGTATTCAAAAGATAATTTTAGAGTAGAAAAAATGTCGTTGAAAAGATTCTTGGCACTCGATGTTGTTGAAAAAGTTGGTCAGACAGTTAAACTCTGTGGATGGGCTCAAACTGTTCGCGATCATGGCAGTCTGATTTTCATTGATTTACGTGATTGGAGTGGTGTTGTACAGGTTGTTGTTGATGAGAAGGACAAGAAAAATTTTGATATTGCAAAAAGTGTTGGTTCTGAATATGTCCTTTCTTTAGAAGGTAAGGTTGTTGAAAGAGCAAAGAAATTACAAAATGAAAAAATTCCAACAGGTAAGATTGAAGTAAAAGTATCCAAGATTGAAATCCTTAATAAATCTAAGACTCCACCATTCCCACTTTCTGATGATGGTAGGGATATTGATGAGTTTGTGCGTTTGAAATACAGATATATTGATGTTCGTAGAAAGAGAGTTAGGGACTTAATTGAGAAGAGGCACAAATTAATAAATTTTGTTACGCAGTGGTTTTCGGACAATGACTTTGTTCAAGTTCAAACGCCATTACTTACAGTTAGTTCGCCTGAAGGAGCCAGAGACTTTCTAGTTCCGAGTCGTCTCTATCCAGGCCATTTCTATGCTTTACCTCAAGCACCACAGCAATACAAACAGCTTTTGATGGTTGGGGGATTAAATAGGTATTTTCAAATAGCTCCATGTTTTAGAGATGAAGATCCTCGAACTGACAGACACTATGGTTCTTTCTATCAGGTTGATGCAGAACTTTCTTTTGTAACACAAGACGAAATCTTCGAATCTGTTGAGCCTTTTTTCAAGGATGTTTTTGAAGAATTTACAAACAAGAAGTTGAAAGAATTTCCAATTCCAAGAATCCCATATCGTGAAATAGTTGAAACCTATGGTAGTGACAAGGCAGATTTGAGATTTGATATGAAATTAGTTGATCTTACTGAGTTTTTTAAATCAAGCCCCATTGATATCTTCAAAGAAATTGAGCTTGCAAAAGCTATTTTGGTAGACAAAGAATTTTCTAGAAAAGAAATTGAAATTTGGACAGAGAATATGCAAAAACAGGGAGCAAAGGGACTTTCTTGGTTTAAATGTACTGATTGTGTTTTTGAAGGACCTTTGGTTAAATTTTTTAACAAGAGAGTTCAAAGTAAAATGAAAACTCTCTTTCAAAAGAATGGCTATACTTTCAAAGGTACGCAAACAATACTTGCAGTAGGTGGAAAGAAAAAAGATGTAAATGAACAGATGGGTTGGTTAAGGTCTAAGATGGGAGATTTGCTCGGTTTGAAAAAAGATGATGAAGTTGCGTTAGCATGGGTTGTAGATTTTGATATGTTCCAATGGGATGAGGACAGAAAGAGATGGGATTTTATGCATAATCCTTTTTCTATGCCTACAGGTGGCTTGGAAGCATTGAAGAGTAAAGATCCAGGTGAAATCAAAGCATTGCAGTATGACTTGATTGGTAATGGCTATGAATTACTCAGTGGATCTATTCGTAATCATCATCCAGAGACATTTTTGGAAGCTTTTAAGATTTGTGGATATACTGAAGCTGAAACTAGGGCAAAGTTTGGACATATGTTAACTGCTTTTGAATATGGTGCGCCTCCACATGGTGGATTTGCTTTAGGTTTAGACAGATTTTCAATGATTCTTTTTGATGAAAACAATATCAGGGAAATTTATGCATTCCCTATGTCTGGTGGTCAAGAAATTATGACTGAATCTCCAAAGCCAGTATCTGCGGATGTCCTTAATGAATTGGGATTGAAACTCAAAAATTAGTATTCAGGCTCTATGATATCGTAATCAATTGCAGGGTAGTAAAATGCAAATTCTCCTTTGTTTCCATTTGTAAATGTTGCTTCTCCAGTGATGACGTATACAGGTTGTAAAAAGGCTTGTTCTTCTGGAGCATCATAGTAGAAAAGGTTAACATCCATTATGGTAAAAGAGCTTACGTTTCTGTTGCCTGTTTGTACAACTCTGTCTCCATTAGTTTCGTTTAGATAGATTAGGCTAGCTTCTTGATTTTGTACAGCTGTTAAAGCTTGTGAAGGGCTGATTAATTGATATGTGCCACAGTATTCAGGCTCTAGTATCCAATTTGCATAATCTATCTGATATATTTGACTAACATTTTGATCTCTAAGATCAGGATTTTTTGCCCCAACGTAGACCGAAATATTTGATTTGTATGGGTCTAATGTAGTTACAAGGGTATTAAACTTGTAAAGAGTTAAACGTTGTTGATCTGCAGTATTGGTATCTTCTTCTGTTGATTTGTGTCCTCTTCTTTCAAGCATTATCTTAATATCTTCTGCTCCCTCAATGTTTGCAGGAATTGTAATCATGGAGATTTGTCTGACGAAGTCCACCCGTACAAGATGGGCTTCCTGACGGAATTTTGCTTCTCTTAAAGTACCGTCGTAGTTAATGAAAATGTCCATCGTTTCTGGAGAATTGTCAGCGTAATCCTTGTAAAGTAGTCCTACACTTGTAAGAAAGCTACGAGCAATTTTCTTAGCATCATCAGCTGTAGGTACTTCAGTAAGCCTTTCTCTTTCCTTAGAGAGGTTAGTGTTAAATTCAAACGTCAAATTTCTTGCTTGTACATTTAAAGCTCTACCTTGCCTATCAACCCACCTGTACACTGTAGTGCCTATTCTTTGTATATTCTCAGGCTCGAAGAGTAATTTTCCTGCGATTGTTTTTGCTTCATTTTGTGCAGTTAAAGTTTGTCCCGGATTATCATATCTGTATACATTGATGATTTGTGGAATTTGTTCAATTCTTCCAGTTTGAGTTTCTAATTCAAATGCATCAGAAGATGATTCTAGATTGTAGTCAATTGAAGGAATATTCAATTTATGCCTTACAAATTCCTCCCGTGTTTGTGTGCAGGCGAAATCAGCAGTTAAGTACTGTGGTAGTTGTTGAGGTTTTGCTCTGTTAATGAAAATCAGTATTACTATGAACAAAAGCAAAAACCCTGCCAATACAAACCATATTAATCTTTTTGTCCAGTGTGCGGCTTCTGTGAGTGTCATAGGTATATAATAAACGATTTTTGTATTATAATCTATATCTATAAAATGTTTTTCATATAGACATGTCAAATAATGATTTTAGAGTAAGGGCTGCTCCAAGTCCAACGGGTAGGGTTCATACTGGTAATTTAAGGACTTTTTTAAACAATTTTCTGTTTGCAAAGAGTACAGGAGGTAAATATATACTGAGAATAGAGGATACTGATCAAAAAAGAAAGGTTGAGGGTGGTATCGAAGCAATTGTTGAAACTCTTTCTCTTTACGGAATTGAATTTGATGAAAGTCCTCTCAATGAAGGAGAATTCGGTCCATACATTCAATCAGAAAGATTAGATATTTACAAAAAATATGCTATGGATCTTGTAGAAAAAGGCTATGCTTACTACTGTTTTTGTACAGAAGAAAGATTGCAGAAGATGAGAGAATCTGAGGAAAGGTGTACATATGACAGACATTGTAGGGAATTAGATCCAAAATTAGTAGATGAGAGTACACCATATGTAATTCGTATGAGATTCCCAACTGATGGTGTAACTGAATTTGTTGATGAAATATATGGGCGTATTAAAGTAAAAAACAGTGAGATGGATGACCAAATTCTTTTGAAATCAGATGGATTTCCAACATATCATTTTTCTGTTGTTGTAGACGATCATTTAATGAACATTACTCATGTTTTCAGAGGTAGGGAATATCTTTCACAGACTCCAAAAAATGTTTTTCTCTACAATGCATTTGGATGGGAACAACCAAAATGGATACATACTCCACACCTTTTGAATCCAGATGGGAAAGGAAAGCTAAGTAAGAGGCAAGGTGCTATATCAGCAGTTTCATATCTTAGAAAGGGATATCTTCCAGAAGCAGTCTTGAACTACCTTGCACTATGTGGTTGGGCTCCGAAGGGTGAATTTGCAAAACAAGATGAAATCTATTCTATGGATGAATTAATTGAACTTTTTTCAATTGAAAGAATGAAAAAGTCTAATGCTAGATATGATCAAAGGAAATTGGAATATATTAATAGCAAGCATATTAGGAATATGGGAGTGGAAAAATTTGCAGATTATGTCATACATTGGGCAGAGAAATTAGTTTTGAAAGAATTCATAATTGACAAGTATGACACAATGCCACAAGAAGAGATTGAATTAAGAGAAAAAGTAAAAAAATACTTGCCTCTTTGGAAGAAAGACATGAGTTATTTTAAAAAAGCTCTCACTTTAGAATTTGAAAGACTTAACTATCTTGCAGAATTACCAGACGCTTTGAACTTTTTCTATGATGAAAAGCTTGAATGGTCGGATGATGATTGGAATTTAAAAAATCATGAAAAAGCTGAATTGAGTAACGCACTAGAATCTATTTTGCCGAGATTAGATGAAGCTTTTAAAAATGGAAGTGATTTTAATCATGAAGCATGGGAAAAAGCTGTTAGAGGGTATGCTGATGAAATAGGGTGGAAGCATGGAGATTTGTTCCTTGCAATCCGTTCTGCTACTACTGGAAGATTACAGAGTCCTCCATTGATTGAAAGTTTT
>CAZELS010000107.1:0-3795 GCA_964513165.1 uncultured Candidatus Saccharibacteria bacterium | reverse complement strand
TGTATTATAATATATCATATCTGATTATATTTCTACTACATAGGTAGATAGTTGAGTAAATAGAGGATACAATTTTTTAATATAGAGTTGTGTTTGACATAACTTTTTAATTATGTTATTATCCTTGATATTTTTGATTATTCTTTTACCAATGACAGGAAATTAAAGTGTTCATGCGACTTTTGCAGTAGGTGGTTCGCAGTGCATTTTGTTGGTAATTAACATATATTATTTTGAATATTCTTTTAATCGAATATGCATACTAAAACCCCCAAAAGTGAGAAAGCTGGGAGAATTAACTTAGGGCTTTTCGACAAGCATGTTGAATACCCCAACTTAATTGAAGCTCAGTTAAATTCTTTTCAATGGTTTTTGGAAAATGGCTTTCAGAAGCTTTTTTCAGAAATTAATCCAATTAAGGATACAATGGAGAGGATGTGGACTTTGAATTTTAAAGATTTTAGATATGGACCTCCTCATCGAAAGCCGGAGGAAGCTATAAAAAAGAGTTTGTCCTATGAAATCCCTGTATATGCTACTGTTCAGCTTTTGAATAATAAGACAGGTGAGATTAAGCAACAGGAAGTTTTTGTTACAGATTTACCAATAATGACAGAAGACGGCTCCTTCATAATCAATGGAGTTCGTAGAGTTGTTGTTCATCAAATCGTTCGTGCGGAAGGAGTTTTGTTTGAACAATTTGAAGCTTTGCCTACAAGAGTAACATATGCAGCGAGGCTAATGCCTGAAACAGGACCTTGGTATATGTTCGAAGTAAACAAGCACGATGTCATTTCTACTAGATTGATTCAAAAACGAAACAGAGTTCTACTTACTGAAATCCTACGAATTTTTGGATACGAAACAGATGATGAAATTCGTAAACTTTTTAAGGATGTTGATACTAACGCTGACCATAAATATATTGAGGCAACATTGGCAAGGGATTTTACGAGAAACAAGGAAGAAGCGATTAATACTGTTTACAACAAATTGCGACCTGACGAAACTGTTACATTGGAAAGTGCAGAAAAATTCATTAAGAATCTTTTCTTCAATGAGAGAAAATTCAACTTGGGTAGAATTGGAAGATATCAATTGAACAGAAAATTAGGAACGGACTACTCACTAGAAGGTGACGAATGTAAGCTTTATGTAAACGACATTCTTTTAATAGTTAAGAAATTAATAAATGTTAATAATGGAGTTGAAGATGCAGATGATATAGATCATTTGTCAAACAGAAGAATTCGAAGTGTTGGTGAAGTTTTGGTTGATCAGCTAAGAATGAGTGTTAGAAGACTTGAGAAAAATATTCGTGACAAAATGAGTATGTATGGAGAAGATGCAAAATTGGCCCCTTCTATGTTGATTAGTACAAGGCCATTGATTGCTGCTATTAATACTTTTTTTGGGAGTAATCAGCTTTCTTCCTTCATGGATCAGTACAATTTTCTTTCAGAAATGGAAAACAAGAGAAAAATTACTGCTACAGGACCTGGTGGTTTGGTTAAAGAAAGAGCAACCTTCTCTGTTCGAGAAGTTCACTCTTCTCAATACTCTAGGTTTGACCCAGTAACGAGTCCTGAGAGCCATGCAATAGGTGTTGTTAACCAGTTAGCTGTATTTGCCCGAATAAACGAATTTGGATTTATTGAAGCTCCTTACAGAAAGGTTCTTCAAGTTGTAAAAAACGATCCAAAGCTTTCAGTAAATAGAATTGTAACAGAAGCAGTTAAGGATGGTAGTAAGACAATAATTAAAAAAGGTGAAATAATAACGAAGGATGTTGCTGAAAGATTAGCTAAAATAAAAGGTTTAAAGGAAATAAATGTTCGTTCATATATTACTGATGAAGTAAAATATTTTGATGCTAGAGAAGAAGAAAAATATAGAATTAGTCAAGCTGGTCTAAAGCAAGATTCGCATTACAATATTCTTGAGGACATTGCTCCAGTTAGATATAACGGTAAGTTTTTGACTCAAGATTCTCTATTAATTAATTATGTAGACCTTGCACCATTCCAACAAGTAGGAATAGGTATGGGTTTAATTCCTTTCGTAGAACATAATGACTCTATGCGTGCTTTGACAGGTTCAAACATGCAGAGGCAAGCAGTCCCTCTTTTGAAGCATGAAGCACCAATCATTGGAACGGGTTTTGAAAAAATATTGGCCGAGCAATCAGGTAGAGGTATTTTTGCAAAGGAAGATGGCACAGTAGAATATGTTGATGGAGAAAGAGTAACAGTTAAATACAAAAAATTAGGACAAAAAGAATACGAAATAGTAAAATATTTAAGATCAAATAATGATACTTCATTTTCACAATACCCTAGAGTTTCTAAGGGAGACAAAGTGAAAAAAGGTGATCTTCTTGTTGATGGTCCTACTATGGTTGATGGAGAATTAGCAGTAGGAACAAACTTAAAAGCAGCACTAATGTTTTATGAAGGTTACAACTATGAAGACTCTGTAATCATTTCAGACAGAATTTTCAGAGAAGACCTTCTAACATCTATACACATCAAAGAATATCCAATTGATGTTAGAGACACTGAATTAGGACCAGAAATCATTACAGCAGATATTCCAAATGTAAATGACAGAATTCTTAACAAATTAGACGAACAAGGAATTGTTCGAATTGGTGCGAAGGTTACAGCAGGAGATATTCTTGTTGGTGTTGTTGCGCCACGTGGAGAAAAAGAATTAACAGCAGAAGAAAAACTACTTCGTGCAATATTCGGTGAAGCAGCAAGTGACGTTAGGGACAACTCTTTGAGAGTTCCTCATGGTGAAGCAGGTATTGTAATAAACGTTCAAGTACTTTCTTCTGACAAAAATGACAAATTAAGCCCTGGAGTTTTACATCAAGTAAAAGTTTGGATTGCTGATACAAAAAAGATAAACTATGGAGACAAAATAGCTGGAAGACACGGAGACAAGAGTACAATTGCAGCAATTAGGCCTGTTGAAGATATGCCTTTTACTGCAGATGGTGAACCAATAGATATTGTTCTTACCCCAACTTTCATTAAGAGAATGAATATGGGTCAAGCAAAGGAAGTTCACTATGGTAAATATGCAACTCTTTTGGGTAAAAAATTTGCAGTTCCTCCTTTTGACGATATTGACGAAGAATGGGTAGAGAAAGAAATGAAGAAAAATGGATTTAGTATGGAACAAAAAGTTGAACTTTTTGATGGTAGAACTGGAGAAAAATTCCCAAGAAAAGTTGCAGTAGGAGCAAAATACATCCTTAAATTGCGTCACATTGCAGAAAATGCAGTACACGCAAGGTCAACAGGACCATATACTCTAGTTACTCAACAGCCTATGCAAGGGAAACCAAAGATGGGTGGTTTGAGATTTGGAGAAATGGAAGTTTGGGCACTTGAGGCACATGGTGCAGCATATGCTCTAAAAGAAATGTTAACTATTAAATCTGATGATGTAATTGGAAGAGCGGAATCATACAAAGCTATCATAAGTGGAGAAAAGATAGAGATGAGGTATGTACCAGAATCTTTCAAAGTTTTGATTAGGGAATTAAATTCTCTATGTTTGAATGTTGAATTAATTTCTAAATCTGAAAATGAGGAGGTAGATGATGAATAAAAAAATGCAAAATTACAAAGAGGATTACTAAAATTTTGATGCATTGAAGCTGACTTTGGCTTCTCCTGAGCAGATTTTGAGATGGTCGTATGGTGAGGTTCACAAGCCTGAAACAATTAACTATCGCACTTTTAAACCTGAACCAGAGGGTCTTTTCTGTGAAAAGATTTTTGG
>CAZELS010000106.1:0-9068 GCA_964513165.1 uncultured Candidatus Saccharibacteria bacterium | reverse complement strand
TATACAAAAGTATGGAAAATTGTGGGAACTTAAGCAATGTATAGTTACTTCGAGCAAGTAATATGTATATACCCCAACCAACTGCAATAAATATGAGTTGCTTTATGAATAAATCGGTAATACTCAAAGTACCGTCAGCTTGAATACTAAGAGAAAGGATATTAAAAAGGCTTAATAGGGACAGTATGATAAGACAGAACGTAATTGACCATACATGTCGCCTCATGTTACTTCTTTCTTAAAAAGGCAGGGACTTCCAAATCATCATCATCTAAATCTTCTAAATTCAATGGCTTTTCTTCTTTTTTCTCTTCTTTTTTCTCTTGCTCGTTATCTTTCTCTTCTTTTTTCTCTTCAACCTCATCATCTCTCTTAAAGTCCTCTTCAAATTCAGCAAATTCATTCTCCTCTTTTTTTACTTCCTTAGCAACAGGCTCTGGTGCAATATATCCTGGAGTAACGCCATCAAAACCAGTAGCAATTATTGTAATTACAATCTCATCCTCAAGACTTTCATCAATAGAAGCACCGAAAATGATGTTAGCGTTTGGATCCACGGCCTCTTGAATTAACTGTGCAGCCAAATCAACTTCTTTCATAGAAAGATCTAACCCACCTAATACATTGAAAAGAACACCTTTTGCTCCTTCAATAGATAGATCAAGAAGAGGACTATTCGTGGCCATTCTAGCAGCAATCTCTGCCCTGTTTTCACCTGAAGCTCTACCAATACCCATGAGGGAAGTACCAGCATTGGACATAATACTTCTGATATCAGCGAAGTCTACATTTATGAATCCAGAACGTGTAATTAATCCTGCAATACTGTTAACACCTTCTGCAAGAACATTGTCTACTTTCTTCATAGCCTCAATAAAGGAGATATCTTCTTCAATAATTTCCAATAATCTTTGATTAGGAACTACAATCAATGTATCAACTTTGTCTCGCAACTCTGCAATTCCTTGTTCTGAAATTTCTTTTCTAACCTTACCTTCAAAATCAAAAGGTTTTGTTACTACAGCAACTGTCAAAGCACCTAAATTCTTTGCTATACCAGCTACGATAGGTGCAGCTCCAGTACCAGTACCACCTCCCATTCCTGCTGTCACAAAAACCATATCAGCACCTGCAAGATGTTCCGTAATTTCATCAACAGTTTCATCTGCTGCTTTAGCACCCAAATTATGATCACCTCCAACACCCAAGCCTCGAGTAAGATCAGCCCCCAACTGTAAAGTTATTGGAGCAAGAGAATTCTTCAAAGACTGGGCATCAGTATTGAAATTCATGAATTCAACACCCTCGATGTTGTACTGAGAAATCATAGTATTGATGGCATTACTACCACCTCCACCGACACCGATTACTTTTATTTTTGCTACTGGGTCAGTATTTGTAACTACAGGCATATTTAAATAATATTCAAATTATATTAAGGTTTCAAAGACTTAATCCAATCTAAGAAATTTTGGAAAAAGTTTCCTACATTAGCCTTACTACTTGTCCTTTCTCTACCTCCAACTTCACCTTCTTCATCTAGTGCATGCCTTATGAGACCCTGTACCGCAGAATATGATGGGTCTGTAATTTCATCAACCATCCCACTTAATCCAGATGGGTATCCTACACGAGAAGCAACACCAAATACTGTCTGAGATACTTTTGTAATATCCTTAAGCAGTGATGTACCTCCAGTAATAACTACACCAGATGGCATAGCAACATCATAGCCTGCTTTTGACACAGCATCTTTTACCATTTCAAATAGCTCTTCTAGTCTAGCTTCAATTATTTGTTTGATTAATGTTTTAGAAACAACCTTGTTACCAGAAATACCAATTACTGACAAATCAACTTCATCATCAGTTTTTCCTTTCTTTTTCTTGTCTTTCTCGGAATTGTAAAGTAATCTTGGTTTTCGTTTTTGACTTTCAATCTGTTGGTCTTCTTTAGCGAAAAGCTTGTCAAGATTTAATTTTACTTTTTCAGCTTCATCTAAAGACAGTTGCAAACCTATTGCTAAATCACTAGTAATATTAACTCCACCCAAAGGTACACAACCACTGAATATGATTGAACCCTCTTCAAATATTGCCAGACTTGTTGTACCAGCACCAATGTCCATCATAGTTACGCCTAATTCTTTTTCTGTATCAGTAAGTACAGAAAGAGAAGAAGCCCAACCTGTAAACACGACATCTAAAATATTAAGACCCAAATGCTCAACACACTTTCGAAGATTTAGCCAAGAAGATGTAGGAGCGGTAATTATGTGAGTCTCAACTTCTAGTCTGGTTCCCGTCATACCTAAAGGATATTTAATACCACCTTGTTTGTCTACAACAAATTCTCTTGGAATAATGTGAATTGGATTTAAATTTTCTGGCAAAGCAAGTGTTCGGGCATTCTCAATAGATCTCATTGTATCTTCCATAGTGATCTCTGCACCTGAAACGGCTACAACTCCCTTGTTATTTATACTATTTATCTGCTCTCCATTTATTGTCAAAAACACATCAGAAACAGTCAAACCTGCCATTCTCTCTGCAGCATTTATACTTTCTGAAATGGAATTCGTCGCATCGTCGATGTTTACAACAACACCTTTTTTGATACCAACACTGTTATGAGTATATACGCCTATGACTGTGGAACGATTCTCGGAGTCATCCTGAGTGGCAATGATGGTTGTTACTTTACTACTTCCAACATCAATGGCCGTAATTATTCGTTTGCCCATGCTTTAAGAAGAAATAATTTTAAGTTGCAATCGTTTATATATCAAATATATATAAATTTTGTCATTCATGCAAGTCCTTTATGAATATATCACTTTTTCTCATTTTAATACAGGTCTTTCATATCTCAAATCTATGGTTTCAAAATCCATATTTTCACTACGAATCTTTTGTAATACAACAATTAGACGTTTTAACTGAACATCAATATCATCCAACAAAGAAAAAACAAAGACACTATCACTTTGTAATTCTACATCAAGTCTTTGATTTTCTACATTAAGTTTTTTCACACCGTAATTGTAATGATTAAGCACATTTACAACATCGTGTATTTTAACAACATTGTAAAAATTCGAAGGAGAGTTTTCATGAAATTCAATATTGTTTAAATCAGATCCAACAATATCTATTGATTCATAATTCAACCTTAGATATTCATACTCACCTTCAACCAAAACAAAGCCTTCCCTATCAAGCATGTAAAAGCCATCATCATTTGTTACTAAAACAAATGGTTCTTTTTCAGTTACTTCGACATTTACACTACTTGGAAATATTTTTTCAGTAAATACATTTTCAACAAATGGATATTTTTTAATAACTTCTTCACGTAATTCTGAAATGTCTGTTAAAAAGAAATTTCGATTTTTCAAAACATCAAAATCCGCAAGTACTGCCTCCTTGTTTGTATAGCTTAGATTGTTAATTTCAATCTCTCGAATTACAAAAAGAGGGCTGTAAAACAGTACATATACAAGTAATCCTATGATAAAAAGGTATTTCAAATTTTTTAAAATTCTTTTGAAAACATACCCTATTCTCTCTTTTCTTAAAAATCCTCTTTTCTTTTTTAGCAATTCCTGATCAATTTGCCTTTCTGAATAATCGTTGTTCATATTGAAATAATCAAAAAATTGTATTAAACTACTTTATCACAAACGGCCTCTAGAAAAAAATGCCGAGGTAGCTCAGTTGGTAGAGCATACGACTGAAAATCGTAGGGTCACCAGTTCAAGCCTGGTCCTCGGCACTTTTGCGAGAGTAGTTCAGTTGGCTAGAACGACACATTGCCAATGTGTAGGTCGCGGGTTCGAGTCCCGTCTCTCGCTCCAATTCAATATGAAAAAAAATGTTAAAACATAATTCATTCTGGCTTGCATCACACAAAACTACTTCCTACCCTGTATTTAAAAAACCGCTTTCGATAGATATAGCTGTAATTGGTGCTGGTATTACTGGTGCAAATTGTGCTTACTTGTTAACAAAAGCTGGTTACAAAGTTGCTGTAATCGAAGCAGGGAAGATAGGACATGGAGTAAGTGGACATACCACAGGAAAAATTACTTCACAACACAATCTCATCTATTCATTTTTACTTGAAAATTTTGGAAAAGAAAAAGCAAAAAAGTATTTCCAAGCAAATGAAAAAGCAATATCAATGTACAAAGAAGTAATTGAGGTGGAAAATATATTGTGTGATTTTGAAGATAGAGATGCATATGTCTATGCAGCGAAGAAAGAGGATGAAAAAGATATTTTGAAGGAATTTGAAGCTACTAAACAAATTGGAATTGATTCAGAGACAACTAAAAATTTACCTCTTCCTTTTAAAACATACGGAGCCATTAAATTTAAAAACCAGGCTCAATTTCATCCAGTAAAATACATAGACGCAATATTGAAAAAGGTTAAAGAAAAAAATGGCTATATTTTTGAAAACACTAAAGCGGTTGATGTAACAGAAGGAAATCCATGTATTGTAAAAACAGATCAAGGTTCTCTTAAAGCAAAACACGTCATTCTTGCAACACACTTTCCATTTCTTGATCAAAAAAGCAAATATTTTGCAAAAATGAGACAAAAAAAATCTCACATCGTTGCAATTAAAACAAAAGAGAGTATTTCGAATGGAATGTACATCAGTTCAGAAGAAAATTTCAAATCTTTCAGAAATCAACCAAATGATTTAATTCTCATTGGAGGTGAAAGACATACACCTGGAGATGGAGCAAGTACTTTGGAAAAATTCAAAAAATTAGATAATTATGCAAAATCAATATTCAATGTAAAAGAATCACAATACGTATGGTCTACACAAGACAACATTACAATAGACAGAATTCCATACATTGGAAAATTGGATAAAGGTTCAAAATCAATCTATGTTGCTACCGGTTTCGGAGGCTGGGGAATGACAACAGGTATGGTTGCTGCTATGATATTAACAGATATCATAAAAGGTGTGAAAAACCCTTGGGCTGACGTCTTTAATCCACACAGGAGAAGGAGTATAAAGTTTCAGACAGAACTATTAGCTCAAGGTATGGGAACTGCCAAAAAATTTCTTAGAGGCAAAATGGGAATGAAATCTTTAAAAGAATTAAAACTTGAAAAAGGAGAAGGTAAAATTGTTAATTTTCAAGGACAAAAGATTGCTGTTTACAAAAGTACCAGTGGGAAGATTCTTACATTCAAACCTTGGTGTACACATATGGGTTGTTTACTAAGTTGGAATGACGGAGAAAAAAGTTGGGATTGTCCTTGCCATGGATCAAGATTCAAATACAATGGAAAGAATATACAGGGACCAGCAGTAAAAAATCTTGAAAAAACAAAAATTAAATAATCCACTCCTTCATTTCTTTAACAAACCTCTCTTTGGAAAATTGTTGTGCATGCTTTGCAATGAATTCTCTGTCGAAATATTTCATGTTTAATTTCAATTCAAGATCCTCAATAGCTTTACCCAAACTCTCCTTTGTTCTACTTTGTAAAAGAATACCTGTTTTGTCATCAACAACAATCTCTTTAACTCCACCAATATCATATGCAATAACGGGTGTTCCGCAAGCTTGGGCTTCTACTGTAGAGATACCAAAATCTTCCGTCCCCATAGTTATATACCCTATGGCTCTTGAAAGAATCTTGAATTTTTCTTTTTCACTAACCTTTCCCAAAAACTCAATATTTCGAAAACCCTTAGCACTTTTTTGCAAACTCTTCTTCATACTACCCTCACCTATTATTTTAACTTTAAAACCATATTGCTTTGCAGCATCTACAATGATATTCCCATATTTGTTTGGTTCAAATGGCGCAATAGATACGTAGTAGTCACTCGGCTTAATATCAAAAATAGCCTTCTCAATTTCAACAGGAGGATATATTACTTTCTCATAATCCAACTTGTAATATTTCCTCACTCTTTTACCAACAAACTTTGAAGCAACTGCTATTTTGTTTACTCTCTTTGAAGAATAGTAGTCCCAAAATCGAAGATAAGGGAGGAAAAAATTAACAACCATTCTTTTACAAAAAGAAAAACTTTTTCTATCAAAATATTCATGAGAAGCATCCCAAGCATATCTCATTGGAGTAAGAATATATGAAAAGTGGGTAACGTCTTCTGGAACAATCGCTCCTTTCGATACACAATGATTTACACTCAACACAACATCGTAGTCTTTCAGTTTAAAACTTTCAATTGCACTAGGCCAAAGACAGTATGTATATCTGTAAATGCTTTTTATGAATGGAATTTTTTGTAAAAAAGAAAACTGTATATTATGCCCTTGCATATTTTCAAGCAATTCTTTTTTTGAACCAAAGAGTACATAAATATCAGCTTCTGGGAAAATTTCACACAAAGTATCAACAACTCTCTCACCACCACCCATTCTAAAAAGCCACTCATAGACAAGAGCAATTCTCAAATTCTCAGGAGATGTGATTTTTTTAATCTTTGTTTTCATAAACAACTACAGTACGAGACCTGTTGAAATATCTTCTCTTTGGATCGAAGAGCAAATTTGCACCAAATGCTAGTAGAAACATACCGGAAACAATTAAAATCGTAGCCCTTGCATCATCAAAAACGCCTGTATCTGGAGTTGTAGGACCAACGATTGCATCTTGACCTGTAGGTTCGGTTAAACTAATTACATACTCTCCAGCAGCAGGTTTGACACCTAATATATTTTGTGGTGGACTTCCATCTGTCAAAAGAGCTGTTTTCATAGGCTCATCTCTACCAGTATAGTCCCAGTCAATTGTTAATGGTGATTCCTGCAAACTCAAAAATGTGATTCGGACAAAAATATCTCCTCCACCAACAGTAGCATACAAATCATCATTTCCACTTTGACAAAAACCCGTAGCTACAACTAAACCCTTTGTATTGTCAATTAATTGTTCATCTTCAGGCCAATCACAAAATATATCATCATTCCTTTCAGCAGCTTGAACTTGTATCAATGTTGGATCAAACGTAATTGCTGCACGAGCTAAAACAACTTCTTCTCCCTTTGTATCAACAAGGACATCAAGAGTAAATTCTTCATTATGCTTTATCCATCCAGAAGCAGGATAGAGTCTAAATTCGGGTTGTCCTTCAATTGCAAAAACCTTCATTGAAGGCAAAAGAAGCGTTAACAAAACAACTAGAACAACAAAAACCTTGCATTTAAATTTCATAGCGTGTTAAATTACTGAACATATCTTAAACATTTTATCATATAATATAACATATGGAGATGCTTAACAAAATCATTTTAGGAATTATTCAAGGAGTGACAGAATTGTTACCTGTATCAAGTTCAGGACATCTGCTTCTTGCTGGTAATTACATGAATGTAGAGATTGATTTGCCACTTCTTACCTTTTTACACTTAATGACTGGATTGGCAATTGTTTGGGGTTTTTGGGATGAGATAAAATATGTTTTTCAATCAAAGAAAAAAAATTACCTTTTTAAAATACTACTCTTAGGTATAGTGCCTGCAGGTATTGCCGGTGCTCTTTTCAGTGGTCAAATCGAGAATTCTTTACACAACATATTCATAGTAACAGCAAGTTTGATTTTCTGGGGCATAATTATGATTCTCGTAGATGCATTTTTTGTTAAAAAAGCAAAATCTAATTCACTAGAAGCCATAAAACCAAGAAATGCACTCTTTGTTGGTATTGCACAAATACTAGCATTGATTCCAGGGACTTCAAGATCTGGAATCAGTATGATTTCTGGAATTTCAGTTGGAATTGAACGTAAAACTGCAATTGCCTTTTCTTTTTTAATCGGTTTACCATTGATCTTAGGTGCATTTTTTCTTGAATTCATAAAAGATACTAATGCAGTAAATAGTATGTTGACTACTGAAAATCTAATCGCTGGTTTTGCAGCCTTGATAACAGGATATTTTTCAATACGCATATTAAAAAAA
Source organism: uncultured Candidatus Saccharibacteria bacterium (assembly GCA_964513165.1). Lineage (GTDB taxonomy): Bacteria > Patescibacteriota > Dojkabacteria > SC72 > T1SED10-24 > CAZELS01. Next base: position 1,105 of record CAZELS010000106.1, on the reverse strand, counting down.
ATAGCCAACAAAAAATTCCTAACATTCTTTGGCATTTACAGGATACTTTTGGGAATTGCAATAATCCTAGTTCTGGCTATATAACATCCAGAAGATTAACACCAACCATTGAAGGAGGAGGTTCAATATCAAGAATACGTAATATTGTTGGAGCAACATCAGCTAACATCCCTGTTGGATTTTGATCAACACCATAACCTAACTTTACAATTTCATCATTTGATCTACGCATAATTTCATTTTGTGAAGTTACGAGAATAAAAGGGACTGGATTGTTTGTATGTTTTGTATCAACCTGCTTTGCAACCTTGTCATACATTACTTCACAATTTCCATGGTCCGACATCACCATTGCAACACCACCAACTTCAATTGTTTTACGAACAATATCTTTAGTACAAACATCAACAAATTCATTCCCTTTAATTGCCATATCTAAATCACCACTATGACCTAACATATCCGGATTTGAAAAATTAATTACAATTAATGAAAGAGGATTTGTTTTTAAATTAGACAGTCTGAAGAGCACCTCATCTTTTACAATCCCTGTACTCATCTCTGGAGTCTCTGCGTAATCAAAAACTTTTTTAGACGGCACATTGTAAAACTCTTCCCCAGGATTTGGTTTTTCAACACCTCCGTTGAGAAAGTATGTTACGTGAGCATACTTTTCTGTTTCACTAATATGTAACTGATGCATCTGCCTACTTGAAAGCACAGAAGACAAAGTACTTTCAATGTGCTTAGGCGGAAAAACAATCTTCATATTCAAACCTCCACCATAGCCCATCATAGAAAGGAAATGTATATTCTCTGGTTTGTGCCTCCTTTCAAACAAATCAAAATCTGTTTGCACAAAAGCCTTAATCATTTGCCTTGCCCTGTCTTCTCGAAAATTGTAAAGCATTACAACATCACCATCTTGTATTGGCGCAACTGGCTGATCATTTTCATCAACCATCGTCGTAGGCAAAAATATCTGATCATTTTCATTACCTCCATATGCACTTTGTAAAATTGCAAATGCGTCATATGCTTTTCTTTTCCCTTTGCCCGTCATAGCATCATATGCAAGCTTGACTCTTTCCCACCTGTTGTCTCG
>CAZELS010000105.1:0-7132 GCA_964513165.1 uncultured Candidatus Saccharibacteria bacterium | reverse complement strand
CCTGCTTTAAAAGAAAAGATTGCACAAGGGAAATTAATGACCTATGGTTTGGTTGGTTATCCAGTCCTTATGGCTTCGGATATTTTAATTATGGGTACTGATGTTGTGCCTGTAGCTAAGGATCAAGAGGCTCATGTGGAAATTGCTTGTGATTTGGCCAACAAGTTCAATGCAATTTACGGTAAAGTTCTCAAGGTTCCAGGAAAGTTGATTGGTCCAGTATTAATTGGTCTTGATGGTCAAGGGAAAAGTGGTAAATCTACTGGAGGTATTTTTTACAAAGATTCTACAGACGAAGTGAGGAAGAAAGTTATGTCTATGTATACTGATCCTAATCGTATAAAGGCAACAGATCCAGGTGTAGTTGAAGGTAATCCCGTATTTATATACCATGACTATTTCAACGATAATTTGGATGAGGTCAAAGATTTGAAAGAGAGGTATGTTAAAGGTAGTGTAGGGGATGTTGAAGTTAAGGAAAAACTTTTTAAAGCTATTGAAAGATTTTTAGAACCTGTGAGAGCAAAAAGGACAGAGATTGAAAAACTAGGGGATGAATATATATTAGGTATTTTAGAAAAAGGAGAGAAGTGTGTTCAACAGATTTCAGAAGAAACCATAGAAGAAGTTAAGAAGTCTATGGGTTTTTAATTATTCATAAGTACAGATGAAAATTTTCAACAGAAAACTAGGTATAGATTTGGGTACTGCTAATTCCCTTGTCTTTTTGGAAGGTGAAGGAATCATCCTTATGGAACCAACTGTAGTTGCTTTAGACTTGAACAAGCATGTGATATTAGCTATAGGGGATGAGGCAAAAGAGATGATTGGTAAAACGCCAGATAATATTGTTGCCAAAAGACCTATGCGTAATGGAGTTATTGCAGATTCAAGAGTAACGGAGTCTTTGTTGAGATATTTTTTTAATAAAGCTTTGGGTAAGGGTAGATTTTTGAAGCCAGATGTCATTATCAGTGTTCCTGCAGGTATAAATTCTGTTGAAAAGCGTGCTGTTTTGAAAGCTGCACTAAGTGCTGGTGCTAGAAGAATTCACTTGATGCCCGAACCTTTACTAGCAGCGATTGGTGCTGGTATACCTATTTACAGATCTTCTGGAAATATGATTGTGAATATGGGTGGAGGAACTACAGAGATAGGGATAATTTCTTTAAATGGACTTGTTCAATCGAGTTCACTTAGAATTTCTGGTGATGCTATGAATGATGCTATCATGAACTATATGCGTAGACACCATAACTTGATAATTGGCGAACAAAGTGCGGAATCAATTAAAATTAGTATTGGATCTGCACTTAAAGAGCAAAGTCCAAAAAAGATGCAAATAAAAGGTAGAGATTCTGCTGGGGGTATGCCAAAATCATTCACTGTTGATTCTAATGAAATTGCTGTTGCACTACAAAACCCTCTTAATCAGATTATTGATGAAATTCAAAATGTTTTGGAAAAAACACCACCTGAAATATCTGCTGACATTATGGATAAAGGTATTGTTTTAAGTGGTGGTACAGCAATGCTACATAATATAGACAAACTTTTTACTAAAGCAACAGGAGTTCCTGTATATGTTGCAGATGAACCTTTGTATTGTGTGGCTAAACGAACGGGATCTGTTTTAGAGATGATGTCAGAGGGTAAATCCAACTTAGTAAGTTGGTAATTTTAGTTAATTGTATTATAATGGCGAAGATTTTTAAATTATAGGATTAAGTTATGGTTTTGTTTGCAAAAAAGGACAAGAAAAAATTAACATTGGAAGAAGTGACATCAAAGCTTTCTGGCTTGAAGATACCTCTTTCTCTTGTTTCTACACCTGTAAATTTACAACAAGAAAAAAAGAAGTTCTTCGATTCTGATACATACAATCCGAGATTTAAGTATAGGATTGTTAGGAATAGAAATGCAGAAATTTTAAAAGAACTTCTTGAAGTAGAAGAAATAGTGGATGTTGATCCTAGAATTTCAGAATTTTACGTTGAGCTAATTCAGGATAAGAAGTTAGCAAATGATTTGATGCATGCTGTAGGGCAAAATGATTTGTTTACAGAACTTTCTATGAAGAAATTTGTCATGCCTAGAGACAGGCTTTTCAGGAATGCATGTATGGTTTTGAGGGGAAATTACAAAAACTATAATGTCGTTGATACAACTAAATTGAAAAAAGTTGAAGGTCTTTCTTACAATGAAATAAGTGATGTATTTAAAGCTGTTTTTGAGGAACTGGGTCTTGATGAATGGGGTGTTGAGAAATCAAAAAACATTAGTTCTAATGGTGTAAAAACAGCAATTAAGAAACAAAGGGTATATTTGGATCCGAATATTAAAAAGACGCCTTTGGAAGTGAAAAAGACTGTGGTACATGAAATAACGCATGTTCTCAGAGCTTACAATGGGGAAAGATCTGGTTTCAAAGCATTAGGAAAGCCAAATTTAAATACATATCTCGATATTGAAGAAGGTTTGGCTATGTGGAATGAGGAAAATTTAGGATATTTAAAAGATAGTGATCTCAAGGAACGTGCTAGTGTAGTTTATGCATTGTATATAGGTAAAGATTTGTCTTTTAGGCATCTTTACAACATTTTACGTAGTGTTTGTTTAAGAAATCAAGCTTTTAAAGTCGCTTATTTAGTAAAAAGAGGCTTGGGAGATACTGCCTTGCCTGGTCTTTCTGTTAAGCCTGTTGTATATTTTAGAGGGTTTCGTAGAATGCGAAACAAATTGGCTTCTGATGCTAGTTTGTACAACAAACTTTATGCTGGGAAAATAGATTTTAAACAAACGGTATGGGTTGACGAAGGATTAATAAAAGGGGCAAGTATTGTACCTACGGTAAAGAATTTCGAAAATGCCTTCAAAAAGGCAGGGATATAGCTAAAAACTCTCTATTATCGCTTTTGCTATGTTTACAGGTTCTCCACCTGTAGCTTTCTGCTCATATGCTTTAAAACCAGGATGTAGGCTTATTTCCTGTAGGTAAAGTTTCCCATCCTTATACATAAAATCGGCTGCTATGAAATCACCTTTGAAAGCTTTTGCTGCTCTCTTTGCCATTTGAGTCATTTCTTCATTTGGTTCGTTGTAAATTGTATACTCACCTTTGGAGACAGTAATGAATCCATCGGTAGCTTTTCTCTTCCAGCCTCCTATGACTTCACCTTTGCTTAGAAAAATTCTGAAGTCTTCACCAGCGTCTGAATATTCTTGAAGGAAGAAATTCTTAAGATTTTTTTCTTTCAAGTCTTCTGTCTGGTAATCACTAGGGCTTTCAATTTTGAAAACATTTTTTTTAATCTTTAATTCGCCGTCGATTTTCTTAGTGTCATTTTGACCCGAGTATTCTTTGAGTATAAGGGGGTAATTTCCGAGGAAATCGAGTTTCATAGGGTATCGCCCGTCCATCCTGTAGTAAGATTTGAAATAAGGGATGTCGTTCTTTGTACAGATATATCCGAACCATATTTTGTTATAAAAGGGTAAGTTTTTAATCGCAGTACCGTTTAAGACTCTTATGGTTTCGCTTGGGTTAGCTATGTTATATTGTTCAATATAGTCAGTAATTAGCTGTTTGGTTTCATACTCTGTGTTTTGCCCTAAAGAATGGCCTCTGAAGAGGATATGAGAATACTCTAGAATATTTTTTTCTTTTGCAAAAATTTCTAGTTTTGAATCTCCCAAAAAAATTTCAATTTCATCTAAATAGCAAAAATCAAAATCCAAATTTTTCTTTTTTAATTCTTCCATGATTCTAGCAGAGGCGTGTGGAAATTCTCCTTCAGTTTTAACTCTTTGTCTTTTATCTATGATGAGGTATTTCATGGCTTTTTAATTGGCTTTTTTAATATATATTTATTTTTTTGATCAAATTCTTATCTACATTCTCAATCCAAGAGGCCAGCTTTTTGTCTTCTAGAAGCCTTTTTTGAATATGTAGCTCATCTATTATATCAAAACCCAAACCATATTTTTCTACTTCTTCGATGCTCTTGTAATTTAAAATTATTTTTTCTAAATATGAATTTAATTTCAAAGATTGCACAGCTTTGTCTATTTGAACATTTTCCTTTATTAATTCACCATCTATGTATATGTTCCCGTTACTGTAAATCCCAACCTTATGCTCCTTCTTTGAGGTTTCTGAATCTTGGAGCTCACCAAGCACTACAACTCGCGGAGTGGGTCTCAGGTGTCCAAGGAGCCCTTCAACGAATTTCTGTGCAATTTGAGGCCTCTGAGGGCCTAGGATTGGGAACATATTTAGATATGCTTCAGGCATAGTGTTTACCTCTATGACAAAGCCATTTTTCCCATCTAATGGTTTGGAAATATCCTTGCAAATCACGTCTATTCCAAGTACATATGCCTTCAAAGTACTCGCTATGGATTCGGCAAGGTACTTAATTTGAGGATGAACTTTTTCTGTGAAATCTTGAGTGATACCTCCTTGACTCATACTTGCAATCTTGCGTACAAAAACCTTGATTTCATTTCCTGGAACTGATTGTAGATTAAGGCCTTGCTCATGCAGATATTCCTCAAGTTGAGTATTTATTTTGATAGGTTTAAGTATATGAGTTGGATTATTTGTGTCTCTTCTTGGATCAGCATTAGCTTCATTTAGCAGCTCTTCTATTGTGTTTTTGTCGTTTCCAACAACAAAAGCAGGTATTCTTTTTGTAACTGCTTCGAGTTGTGAGTTAATAACGAGTAGCCTGTAGTCTTCGCCCTCAATTTGTTCTTGTATCATAATTTTGTTTTTATTATTGTGTTTGAGTATTTCAAGAATCTTTTTGTAAGCTTCTACAGTTTCCTCAAGAGTATTTAAGCCTGTGTATACACCATTTCCGCCAGTTAAAGAAGTTGGTTTTAATACAATTGGTTTTTTGTATTTATCAAAAATTTCATTTAAATGTTCTTCAGATTCAACTATTTCCCAAGCGGAAGAAGGCATACTTAGCCTGTCTAGAAGCGTATTTGTTAAATATTTGTCTCCTTGAATTTGTCTGGCAAGCTGAGAATCTCTGCAGGAAGAGAAGGAGAGTGTAATCGTGGATCTTTTGCAACATCCAATTAAGTATTGTCTATTGTATCTTGCTTCTCCAAAACGTTTGAAAATGCCTTCTGGGACAAGAAATTGTGTAATTTCTTCTCCTAATTTATCTGCAACTTCTAGTACAGATATTGTAGACATTGAATTTATTTGTTTTTTAATAATGTGTCCTAAAATGAGCTTTCTTGCATCTGTTTCCGAGATTTTCTGTATTGCTAATTCATTTAAAATCTTTGCAATCTCTCTCCATAGATGTGGTAATTTGGATTGTATGATTATTATGTTTTTGTTGATGTCATAACTTTTCAAGAAGATAGGGTGGTAGCTTTTTATTTTATCAATGATATCTGTTTGAATTTGAGCATCTAACTCAATTTTTATTGTGCTCACGTTGTTTTCTAGATTAATTCCTTGTAATATTTGAATTTTCATAGGTAAGAGGTAAAAGTTAAATGTGATGATCAATAATATATTGCATAATTGGTATGGCTACATTGATTTTCTCTCCTTTGTCTACTTGATAATGTATACGAAGTCCAGGATTGTAATTCACTTCATTTATGGCGCATTTACTTGGTTTTGTTATATCTTCAGTTATCAAATCTACACCACCAAATTTAATATTAAGCGCTTTCAGAGTTTTCATTGCAAGATCTGCATAAAAAGGGTGCATGTATGCGGAATATTCTTCTGTAGTACCTCCTGTTGTTAGATTTGTATTGTTTCTAACGGCAACCTTTTGATCGTTTAGAGGAATAGATTTCATTGTTAATCCTTGTTTTTTAAGTATTTTGTCAGTTTCTTTATCTATTGGTATTAATGAATTTGCCTTTCTTCTGAGATTTTCAGCGTTTATCAAAGTTTTGAGATCATCTCTTCCATTACCTGTAATTTGGGCACCCATTCTTTTTACTACACCTACGACTTTATCCTCCAAAGTTAGCAGCCTGTAATTCTCTCCGCTTACATACTCTTCACCTAAGACTGATCCTTTGGTTTTAGACTTATCATTTTTTTCTGCATATTCGAAAGCTGACCTTACTTCATCATCATTTTCTGGCAGTATGCTTATTCCTTTGCCACCGAGGTTCTGTTTTGGTTTCAATACAATCTTTTTGGATTCTTGGAAAAAACGAAATGCATCATCTACGGTGTACAGAGTCTCTTGCTTAGGAACTGGTATATTACTTTTTGAAAGGACCAAATTTGTAAGGTTTTTTCTTGAAGCTATCGTTTTGGAAGGACTGTTTACAAGAGGAGTTACAGTGTTGGTAATAAACCAGTGCTTGTTGTTGTATTTAAATCTTGCAAGTAGTCTATGAACTAATACTTCATATTTGATATTTAAGGTGTCTGCAGCCTCAAGGTAGTAAGAAAGATGTATATTACCGGCTTCGGATAGATAATCTTTCATAAAAATGTTTAATAATATTATTTAACAAAAGTTTTACTAGCATCGATTAAATAGTTCTTTAGCTCTTTTCGTCCCAAAAGAAGAGGGTAAATAGTTTCTTTTTGAGTACTAACTATTGCTTCGATGTCTTTTGTATCTCCTGAAATTTTTATATCCAAGTTAATTGTAGGCTTTATCCTTACCTTTGCATTTTCAACTATTATACCTGGACGTAAGAGATCGGGATATTTTTTGTAATCAATGTTTAATTTTTCAGAATATTTTTTTGCTTCTTCAATACTCTCAAATGATTGAGGAATGTCTAAACTTTTGAAATATTCTATTGTTTTGTTGTAACCCATGCGATTTGCAAGGCCCTCATCTATTCTTGAAGTTAGAATGCCTGTATCAAGAAGTGCTTTTACAACTTGTAATTTGTTTTCATCCTTTTTTGGCTTTTCGTTACTTTCTTTGTTGAAGTATATTGTTATTTTTTCAATCAAATTAACAACATCTTTACCACTTAAAGATTCAATTTCTTCTTCAATTTCTCCGCCGAAAAGAGTCTTGGCTAGCCTTATAGCTCTTTTCATTGATTTAATCTCTATGCCTTTGACTCTTTCTAAACGTGGTCTTAGACCGGTATTATTCGCCATTTGTATACCTAATCC
>CAZELS010000104.1:0-1717 GCA_964513165.1 uncultured Candidatus Saccharibacteria bacterium | reverse complement strand
CGTGATTTTTGGACAGTTTATGTTATTAAAATATAGAATTTTTTAGAAAAAATTGCAAACTAAAATTACAAAAGGTGGTAGAATGAGGGAATTAAAATTTTAAAAATTCAAAGTGAAAGACATCGATCAAATAAGTTTAGGTTTTGAAAAAAAGGGAACAGGAAAATTTCTGTACTTTGATACTGAAACTACAGATATTTTAAACAAAGATATTTTACAATTAGCATTCATAACAGATGATGGTAAATCATTTAATATGTATTTCAAACCAGCAAGTGAAATATCGTACAAAGCCATGTCCATACACAACATTACTCCAGAAATGGTTGAAAAAGAACCTACATTTGATGAAGCACAGTATGAGAGGGGATCTTTAAAGAAATATTTAGAAAAATTGGCTCAACAATATGTATGGATAGCACACAATGTCGAATTTGATGTTGCAGTTTTAGAAAAGGTTGGAGTTAAAATACCAAATTGTATTTGCACATTTAAAATTGCAAGAGATTTGCTCTCTGTTGACCAAAAAGATGAATATGACTTAGAAAGCTATTCTTTACAATTTCTACGATATTATCTCAAGCTTTACAAAAATGAAGACAAAACACAAATAACTGCGCACGATGCTCTTTGTGATGTGCATTTTCTTAGAGATTTGTTCCATTATTTTCTAGAAAATTTTGATCTTACTACAGAAAAAATGCTGAATATTACAAAAGCTCCCTTAATTATGCGAAGTATACAAAGAGGTAAGTATGCTGGAATGAGCATAAAAGAAATTCACAAGGAAGATCCTGGATATCTTGAATGGGTTGTAGACAACTGGGAAGACAAGCCAGAAGTTATCTGGAATATAAAGCGTATATTAGGAGATTAACTCTTTATCTCAACTCCACCAAATACTGCTGTGCCGTTAATTGTTAACAAAGGTGCCTTCTCATCTGTAGATGATTTTGCTTTGTTTTCCCAACCTCCAAAGAGGGCAGAACCTTCAGACAATACTCTTACTTTTTCAGGAACTATAACTTTAGAACCACCAAAAAGAGTCGTTATATCAATCTTAGCACCATCCTTATTTATTATTACATCCCTTAAATCAATATCACAACCGCCAAAGACTACAAATAGATTACCTCCTTTAAAATCTTTTGAACTTACCTTCTTTTCTAAACCAGTGAATATGGCATTTGCAGAAATATAGTCTTCGGAAATTTTGTCTTTTGATGATTTAAGCGAACCTTTAAAAAGAATTAAGACACCTATAACTATCAAACCAAGTGGCCAAAAGAGTGACCATAGATTTATATTGAACCCTACATTCAAAAGAAGGAAAAGACCAAATACTAAAATTACTAATCCTACTTTGTTTCTTCCACCTAACCATATGGAAAGACCAACAACCATAATGATTAGAGGCCACAATATTGACATAAGGAAACCAAATGAAATACCTAGGAAAGTATCCAATCCTAATTGATTAAAAAGAAGAGCTGTACCTATGACAACTATGATTAAACCGATGAAAAACTTTGTGTAATCTTTTTTCATTTTTTTATATAAATAAAATTATTGTAAAATTAATTGACCAACACCAACGTCAGCCACAATATCAATTCTGTTTATTGCAAAATCATATCCATTAGATTTAATAACCTTGGGTTCATTACCAATTCCTGACATCTCTTTTATTGGAGTCTTGATTGAACCAACACCTAGC
>CAZELS010000103.1:0-2559 GCA_964513165.1 uncultured Candidatus Saccharibacteria bacterium | reverse complement strand
GCTAGATAGATAACAACAAATAGACCAAAAAGTTCAAACATAGTATATTTCTTATAACTTATTCTATAAATTAAAACATTATATCAAAAAAAGGATGTTCTATTCCTGTCCCCTATATTATATAGGGGAACTTTTTTCCTTAAAAAAGTTTTGTTCTAAAGAACTTTTAAAGAAGAACTCTTTTAATAGTGTCATCACCTCTTCATCACCCTCTTCTTGTATCAATGATATAATTATATCAGTTCGCGCAAAATTCAATACGCAGAGCCATTTGGTACTTTCCCCTCTTTCTTTATGATAGGGTGACAATAAACAGTTTGTCTTCTAATCTAGATGGTTTTTTAGTAAAATGAAGTTATATGAAAGCAATCAATATAAAAAACTCCCTCCTAAAAACCGGTAGAAGTTTTAAAAATCTTTTACCGATTATTCTCGGCGTGCTCTTACTGCTTAGTTTGCTTATTACGATAATTCCTAAAGAATTCTATTCAAAAATTTTCACTGGTAATATGATACTCGATTCTTTCTTTGGTACAGTAGCAGGAAGTATATCAGCCGGGAATCCGTTAATCAGTTATATCGTTGGAGGGGAGCTCTTAGATCAAGGAGTTAGTTTAGTAGCTGTCACAGCTTTTATCTTGTCTTGGATTAGCGTGGGGATAATTCAATTACCCGCCGAAGTAGCATCACTTGGCAAGAAATTTGCCCTAATAAGAAATTTCTTTAGTTTTATTACTGCAATTATAATAGCTATCTTAACCGTTTTTACTATATCGCTTTTATGAAAAAGAAAATCTCAGCCAAAATCAATGGTACCCAACTTTTTCTTTTGCTCGTGTTTGCTATTTATTTGATTTTGCTTTTAGTGAATCCTTCTCTTTTTAGAGAATCCCTGATGCAATTTTTACGTATTCTCAGAGAAATTATAACACCCTTCATTGTGGTTTTTGTGCTCATGTTTTGTTTCAACCTCTTTCTTAATAAAGAAAGGATGGCAAGGCTTCTTGGAGAAAGCTCGGGACTAAAAGGGTGGATAATAGCAATAATCGGGGGTATTTTGTCCATGGGACCCATTTACATATGGTATCCTCTTATAAGCGAACTTCAAAAAAGAGGGGTAAGAGATTCCTTTATTGCGACCTTTCTCTATAATCGAGCGATTCAATTGCCTCTTTTGCCCATAATGGCCTATCACTTTGGCCTAGACTACACAATAATATTGACTCTTTATATGATTCTATTTTCCGTTATCAATGGTATATTGATTAATAAATTTTTGAGTTATGAAAATAACAAAGGATCTCAATAGCTTTCTAATAGCATCTCGTGTTTTAGTTTTACAGTGGTCAAGGACTAATATTATCATTGACAGTATATCTGAGCTACTTGACCTACTAGAAGTAAACAGATTTCCTGGTATCACTAGTGGTACAAATGAGGTAATCTGTGCATCAGAATTTGTGGGAACTTTTTTAAAAAAGTAGAAACTATTTCTTTGCTTTTTTATAACTTTCTTATCACCTAACATTTCGATTAGCTTTTCTGATTTAGCATTTACTCTACTCACTTGTTCCCTAAATGAATCCATTTCATACTATTTACCAATTCTAGAACAATTATCAAGTTGATTTTCAACTTTTTATGATAAGATGTTGCCATGATTAAATTCTCAAAACAAGCTAAAAAAGCAATTGACCTTGTTCTAAACACCGATAAAAATGTTTTTGTTACTGGAAAAGCAGGAACAGGCAAGTCTACACTTTTAGACCATATTCGCTTCATAGCTGAAAGACGCATAATAATCTTGGCACCAACAGGAATATCCGCTGTTAATGTTAATGGAGAGACAATTCATTCTTTTTTTACACTCAAACCTGGCTTCGAAAAAGATGAAGCCATGAACATGGTGTTAGAAAAAGCAAAACAAGATAAATTTAAGCGTATTAAAACTCTCGCCATAGATGAGATTTCAATGGTACGTGCTGATTTACTAGATGCTGTTGATATTGTTTTACGTCGTAGTCGTAAAAATGACAAACCTTTTGGTGGAGTACAAATGATTTTTTTTGGAGACCTTTATCAACTTCCTCCAGTAATTACTCCAGATGATCGAGCAAAGTTTTTTTCAGAATACAAATCCCCCTATTTCTTTGATGCTGAGGTTTTTCTTTCTAAAAGATTCAATATTGTACATATTGAACTAGAAAAAATCTATCGTCAATCAAATCTACAATTTATTGGATTACTAAATGCAATTCGAGACAATTCCATTAACTATGATCAAATCAAAGAATTAAATACACGCTATCAACCCAATTTTGTACCAGCAGATAATGAAAAATATGTTTACTTGATGACAACCAACAATGGTGCAAGTGAAATTAATGAAAAAAAACTTAAAGAATTAGAAGCAGAAGAAAGAGTTTTTGTTGCAGAAAAAATAGGTTCTGTCTCAGAAAGCCTTTATCCTAATGATGAAAAGCTTGTATTTCGAGCTGGATCACAAGTCATGTTTATATGTAATGACAGTGAAAGACGTTGGGTAAATGGAACAATTGG
>CAZELS010000102.1:0-8061 GCA_964513165.1 uncultured Candidatus Saccharibacteria bacterium | reverse complement strand
TATAGGCCTTCATTGTTACAAGATTAACAACTCCTTCAAAAGAGCCTTCGGCGCCAATGGGGATGTGTATTGCAACAGCCTTTTTATTTAAACGATTGTGGATTGAATCAATGCTCATGTAAAAATCGGCTCCCATTTTATCCATTTTGTTTATAAATGCCAGTCTTGGCACTTGATATTTGTCGGCTTGTCTCCAAACTGTTTCAGACTGAGGCTCAACACCCATCTTACCGTCGAAGATAACGACAGCACCATCTAAAACCCTAAGTGAACGCTCAACCTCTGCAGTGAAGTCAACATGTCCAGGAGTATCAATGATATTAATTCTGTTATCATTCCCTTTGTACTTCCAAAAACATGTAACAGCTGCAGACATGATTGTAATACCTCTTTCCTTTTCTTGATCCATAAAATCAGTAGTAGCTTCACCTTCGTGGACTTCACCAATTTTGTGCTTTTGTCCAGTAAAGTAAAGAAGACGTTCCGTGGTTGTTGTTTTACCAGCATCAATGTGAGCAATAATTCCAATGTTACGCACCTTGTCTAAATCAAAATCTACATTGTAACTAACAGTTGCCATAAGATAGTAATAAAAAACTAATATATAAATAAAGAAAGCTTTGAGATAAATAACACAATAGCTTCAAAAACCAAGCCCTATTATATCAAACAATTCTTCAACTAGCCAATATCTTGCTTGCCTTGTCTGCAACAACCCCTTCTAAATCTAACTCTATAGCTCTTTCTAGAGCTTCTGTGGCTTCAGATTCTTCATTAATATGCTTCAAAAGCATGCCTTTAAACAGGTATGCTTCTGGATTGTATTTATCAAAACTTTCATAATCCTTTATCAATTTTGCAAGTTCAGATTCATTTTGAATATCTTCTAATGCAAAAAGTATCTTGTATCTAATCAATTCTTTTTCATGTCTTCTGTTTAAATCAGTCTTCAGTTCTAAGACTCCAATACTTCCACTTAAACGCCCCAAGTCTTTTTGTTGAAGATATACTTCACAAAGAAGCAGCTCTATCCATACGTAATTTTCACTTTGACCTAAATCTGTCAAAAATGTTCTAGCAACATTTAACATATTGTTTTCAAGCAATACAGAAATATATTCTCTAACCAAATGTTCTCCCTCTTCAAAATTAGCCATGTTCATAGCAATTTTGTACATATCTAAAGCTTTTTCAACATTGTTATCCAAAAGGTATGCTCGCCCAAGGACAATATACAAATTTGCATCATCAACATCTAACATAATTGCATTATTCAATTTTTCAACGGCCTTACCATATTCACCAAGATCAAGATATGCTCGACCAAGATAGTATTGAGCATCCCAATATTCTTCAATCTCTTCCTCTTGCCTACCAAACATCTCAACTGCTAAAAATGGATACCCTCCATTGATATATTCACGTGCAAGAGAAGTGTTTTTGTACAAAGCGTCTTCATCGGAAAGAGCATAAATTTCTCTTAAATCAGAAACCCTTTCTTTTAATTCTTCATCCTTAATATCATTTAAATTTACAGAGTTAATGATTTTAGAACCCTGAGACCAATCGTCCAAAGAGATATATGCCCTCAAAAGCATATATTCCACATCTTCACCCTTAACATTTAAACTACCAATATTTTTTCTCGCACTATCAAAATTAACTTGTTGTAAATATGTCTTTGACAATCCTAATCTTGCTCCTGGGAATGATTTGTCCTCTCTCACACCTTCTTCAAAATTCTTCCGAGCATTTTCAAGCTCACCGTTTGTGTAATACAATTCACCTAACATTGAAAAAAGTTTTGCAGAGGTTTCGCTATCTGTACGTATAGAGGCATCACTAACAAGTTCTTTTGCCTCCTCAACATATCCTTTTTCAACAAAAATTGCCATAAGGCCAAGGTATGCGTTACTGTTTTGAGAATATTTCTCAAGTGCTTTTCCAAATTTTTCAACAGCCTTTGTATATTCACTCTCTTCATAGAGCTCCTGAGCTTCTTTTACAAAAGCATTGGATTGATTAATTTCCTCTTTACTCGTAGAACCAAATAGCCAAACTGTCAGTAAAATTGCACCAAGAAGAACCACGGGGATTAGTAAAAAGACCTTTTTAAATTTCATAAATACGTAACTAAGATGTAATGATATTAGTAAATAATACTAGTAGTCTAGACATTAGTCAATTCTATGCTATAATTATCCTTGTTCTAGATCTAGTACCGTTTTTGTTGTCTAGAAATAATATTTTACATCAAAAAAATGAAAAAACTTCTCTCCAAGTTTGAGAGAAATTCTTTTGCAAAATATTTTTCCCTTTCCCTTTTCTGTTTGGTTTTTTTCCTAGGGTTAGTAACCTTCATACGTACACGTAATGATTACATTGTACATTCACAAGAGATTGTGAACTTCGATGATGGTACAGATTTTCTAATAAATTCTTTTCTTCAAAATGAGAGAAATTTTGAGCAAATTAGAATATATCCTCCAAAAGATATTAGAGTAGTATTAGGAAATGAGGGAAATGTATACCTAGCTTACAGCGATTCTGTGATAAATTTTTTGGAGAAATACAATATTGAATATTCTGAAGATGACATAATCTTACCTTCACTTGATACAAATATTCAAAATACAAAAATTATTAAAATCATTTTGATAAACAAAAAGTTCGTTGAAGTTGTAAAAGACATTCCATTTGAAACACAAACCATTGTGGACAACAATTTAACATATGGAGAGGAAATAATTGAGCAACAAGGAAAAGTTGGAAAAACTTTGTACCTCTACAAAGATATTTACGAAAATGGAATCTATGTAAGAAGTGAAATGCAAGAAGAAGAAATCTTAGAAGCTCCAATGGCACACATCGTTCGAATCGGAAACAAAAGAGCCGTTCTGGGAGTAGCTAATTGTCCTCACTGGTATGATGTTGTAGACGGAATTACCATAAATGAAGATGAAAGAGAAATATTGAAATTTTTGATGTTGTGTGAGACAGGTTGTAACGATTCTAGCAACAACAACAATAGATATTTAGGATTGCTACAATTTAGTAAAAGGACATTTGCAAGCTATGGTGGTGTAGATATTTGGGATGGTGCTGATCAAATACGTACTGCGTTGCGAATAGTTCGAAAAGGAGGTATGGCACATCACTGGCCTGGATGTACAAGGAGCTTTAACCAAAACTAAATTCTCCAACTGTAATATTCACAAATATCCTGAGGTATTTCTGAAAGAAATCTAGATGGCATTCTTTCTTGAATTCCATTCATTGTCATCCTTGTTTCTGCAAAAGTCAAAAAAAGCTTTTCTTGAGCTCTTGTGATACCAACGTAGCAAAGACGTCTTTCCTCTTCTAATTCTCGCTCTGTAGTAAATGATCTAGAATGTGGCAAGAAACCTTCTTCCATACCTACCATAAATACAACTGGAAATTCTAACCCTTTTGATGAATGTAAAGTCATAAGGGTAACATTGCTTTTACTCTCATCAATTTTTTCTTGTTGTTCCTCTATGAGAGCAACATCTGCAAGAAAATCGCTTAAAGAATTAGATGTACTTTTTTCAGTGTAACTAAATGCAAGATTTTTTAATTCTTGGATATTTTCTTTTTTAGATTCGGCCATTTCAGATCCATCGTCAATCCACTCTACGTATCTTGTTTTGGAAAGTATGTTTTCAATAACGGCAAGGACATCAAGATCAAAAGATTCGTAATATATCTCTCCAAAAAGATCTATACATCTCTTTTGTTTTTCCAAAATGTCTCTGTATACTTCCAATTTTTTCAAATCAAAAGACCCAATATCATTAAAAGCTTCAGTCTCATCTATTTCATTTAGTAAACAATATCCAAACAAAAGCACATAGCTAAGAGGGATGTTTAATTCCCTGGATATTTGTGTTAAGGAATCAATAGATGTTGGTCCCATTTTTCTTGGAGGAACATTAATTATTCTAAAAAGACTCAAATCATCTTTAGGATTGTTAATAAATCTCATGTAGCTGAGAATATCTTTAATCTCCCTACGCTCATAGAATCTGTAACCTCCAACAAGTTTGTATGGTATTCCATTACGTAGAAATGCTTCCTCTAAAACCCTAGATTGGAAATTTGTTCTGTACAATACCGCAAAATCATTCAATTTGTATCCTTGATTTTGCAAACTCATAACTTCATTTACAACATACTGTGCTTCTGCTTTGTGATCTTGTGCTTGATAGATGGTTAGAGGACTTCCAGATTCTTTTTCAGTCCAAAGATTCTTGTCCACTCTGTTGTTGTTACCACAGATGACCGAAACTGCTGCTTGAATTACATTTTGTACAGATCGATAGTTTTGTTCTAATTTAACAACTTTTACATTTGGAAAATCTTTTTCAAATGAAATGATATTACCAATATCAGCACCTCTCCACCCATATATTCCTTGATCATCATCTCCTACAACACATATATTTTTGTATTTTTCTGAAAGAAATTTCACAAAAAGATATTGTACTTTGTTAGTATCCTGGTATTCATCCACCATTATATATTTGTACATATCCTGATATTTTTCCAAAACATCTTTGTGATTTTTGAAAAGTTTTACTGTTTTGAAAAGAAGGTCTCCAAAATCCAGAGCATTGGAATTTTGTAAATGCTTCTCATATTCTGGATATATTTCAGCAACCATGTCTTCAATGAAACCAGAATGAGAGAGTCCGTAATCTTCTGGCCCTATGAAATCATTTTTTGCACTACTAATCATGTAAGATATTGCATTAGGCCTGAACTGTTTGATATCGATATCTTTTTCTAACATAATTTCCTTAATCAATTTTTCGGAATCATCTGAATCGTAGATGGAGTAGTTTGTAGATACACCTAGCTTGTCTCCATCTTTTCTCAAAATTAAAGCACTGATTGAATGAAAAGTTCCAATCAATGGTTTGCTCGAATTTTGAATACCTAATTCTTGAAGCATATTTGTAATGCGGCTTGTCATTTCTTCTGATGCTTTTTTTGTGAAAGTTACTGCAAGTATATTCTCCGGAGACACATTTTCTTTTGCTATGAGGTATGCACATCTGTTTGTAATGACTCGGGTTTTGCCAGAACCTGCACCCGCAAAAACCAGTACTGGCCCTTGAGTTTGCATAACGGCTTTCTTCTGAGGAGGGTTCAAACCTCCGGTGATATTTTCAATCAAATCGGACATATTTTGAGAATTAATCAACTAAATCTGCATAGTGTACAGTAATCCAACCACGAACTCCATCAACACTAATTTCATACCATCTTTCTCTTTCTTCTAAAACAATATATCTTTCTCCAGATATTGCGGCAGCTACCATTTCACATGTATATTCAGGACAACCATATACTGTTAATGCACCTGTTCCTGTAGGCCTAATTCTGACAATCTTACTCTCTCCTTTTAGAATTTCAAATTCAAGGCTAAACATTGTTCCTTCAACAGGTTCTCCTGATACGGTAACAAAAAAGAAATCCTCCTTGTACTGATCTGGAAGAGCTGACGAAGTATCGAGGTTGTATTCTAACACAACACTTTGTCCTGGTAAAACAACTTGTGATTTAAGAGCAAAAGGTTTTGTAAAACTGTCCCAAACTTGATTGATTGCAAATCTACTGTTTTCTCCATCAGCAGTAGAGAGAAACAAAAATGATTCGTCAATATACCAAGGGAAAGTGTCTGTGTTTTTCAATTTGAATTCCACTTTAAATTCTTCCCCAATATTTACACTACTTGGATATTTTAAATCTTCAATAGTTCCTGAAAATTTTAGATTGCTCTTTTCTGAATATGTAAATTTTTCCAAAAGTTCTGAGAATTTTGTTATGAACATATTCTCAGCACTTTTGTATGACAAAAGATGTTCCTGCCCTTCTTCTGGTGGAGCGAAATATATTTCGACTGCCTGAACTCCTTCTTTTGGTATACCGTATTTGTATGAATAGTTTTCTACCAAAAATTTAAATGCTGTTTCTGCTGCAAGGGTTAAATCAGAACTATCTGAAAAGTAACCTATCAAAATTGTTCCTTGTTCTGCATCTATTGCTGGGAACCTACCTTCTGCTCCTTCCAATCCTTCATATATATTTCCAGACCTATCAATTACATAGTTGAATGGTATATCTGGTAATCCTAAGCGTGTTATGGAGTAGTAGTGGAGAAGGCTTAGCCAACTTTCCGTATCGTTAGCAAGAGATTGATTTCCTGATTTTAATTGTGTAACGAGTATTTTTTGAGGTAGAGCAAATTGAATTTTTTCTTCATTGTTTAAAGAATTATCAATTTGCAAATCTTTTCTTGGAAAAATGGAAGTACTCTCCTGTGCTAAGGAGGTTGTACAAAAACAAAAAAGTAAAATTAAAAATACAACAAATTTCTTTCTCATACGAGATATTTTAAATGTATATGGTTGAAATTACAAGGGAAATTAAGAACAACTACCACCACAATCTAGATAGTTACATGGGTTATGCCTAACACCACCTATTCTTATTTCAAAATGCAAGTGAGGACCAGTAGATCTACCTGTAGAACCCATTGTAGCAATACGTTGCCCTTGACTAACAGTACTACCAGTTTGTACAGAAATTGTACTAAGGTGAGCATAAAGTGTCTGTGAGCCATCACCATGATCAATTGTGATGTTGTAACCATATCCAGTCGTTATATATTGCACACGTGTCACTACTCCAGCTTTTGAAGCATATATCGGAGTTCCTGTAGGTCCCGCTATATCAAGACCGTAATGAAATCTACCCCATCTTGGACCGTAACAAGAGGATATTCTTCCACTAGTAGGGAATATAAAATCTCCAACAAAATCAGGATCATAAAAATCTTCTAGAGCTCCACTTGATGGATCATATACACCCTCCATAGTATATACTTCACACTGTTCACACTCTATGGGTGGTACCTGCGCAGCAGTGTTGAATCTTCTTCTAAGATTACTAAAAGGATTTAAGGAATCAAAAAAACTGAAGGCTCCAATAAGCATTATTAGTAATATTGCCATTACACCATATGCTAAAAATGTTCCCACCTTAACAGCAACCTTCAATAGTTTCATAGCTACAAAATAGATGATCTCAGTTACTACTGCAATAACAATATTAGCTAATGCACCAGTAAAGACCACTCCCAATGCTTGCCCAATTGCATGAATTGCTGCTTTTACTCCAGTTCTTATAGCACTTTTTAGAGTAACAGTAGCCAAATTTAATCTTTCATATAATTTTTTACCTACAACTTTTAATAATAATTTTCTAAATTTATCTGCTAAAAATTTACGTGGAGATAAAGCACTAATTCGTTTCCATGCCTTTTGCAAAAACTTTGCATATTTCAACATTTTAGAATTCTTCAGCTTGTCAGCGATAAGTTTGAAATATTTATACTGTCCTTCTAAAGCAGTCCCTGCAAACAAGGCATGATTCTTCTCCAAAATATTTATAACTTCATCATAATTCGCTCCTAGTACTCCTAATACTTCCTTAGAATCAGTACGATTTACAACTGCACCATCCAATATCTTATCAAAAAGTCCTGGATTTGATTGGCTAAAACCAAATAAGGATGTGGACTTTTTCATAAGAGCTTGTAAACCTTTTTGTTGTAAATTAGCAAGATACACAAAACCTTCTCCATTTACAAAAAATGTCCGCGCTAATGACTTAGGTGTTAAATAGTAGAGTGATGTAAAACTAGTATAATACCTACTCACATCATTTCTTGGCATTACAATATCATCAAAACTCGTATCCTTATCAAACGCATTAATAGTCACCTTACCGGTTTTTGAAGGAGACCAGTGATTGCGATTAACATCCCAAAAATCACCATTTATCAATGATACAAAACCCTTACCCTGTACAACCATTTCATTGAAGGCTTTCAAATGAAGACTAATCTCACCAAACAATCTGCTCATTTTCATATCTGAACCATTTGCTTTTTGCCATATTTTTAGAAATTCAAACTCCTTCTTTTTCTTTGTATACAATTCAACCTTTTTAGGGTCAGTATCAGGTAGCTGG
>CAZELS010000101.1:0-2031 GCA_964513165.1 uncultured Candidatus Saccharibacteria bacterium | reverse complement strand
TGAAATTTTCAAAATATCAAAAAGTAAAAAAGATCAAACTCTCTTTGTAGAAGGTATACTTTACGGTCTTTCGTTGGAATCAATTAAATTAAGACAATTGCATGAATCATTCTTTGAAAAAACAATCAAGAAAAAATCTGATGCAAAGGAAAATCTCAATGACAGACAATTAAAAATTATGGAATACTTGGGGAAGAACAAACGCGTAAACCGAGCAACATGTACAAAACTAATGGGAACATCATTTATGACTGCATACAGAGATCTAACAGAGTTAGTACAAGCAGGATATTTAGAAAAAAAAGGTACAAACAAAAAAACTTACTACATTTTGAAAGAACAGGAAGAGAAAAATATATTTTAATTAAATCAATGATATAATCGGCGAATGAATGACAAATACGATCTAATAATAGGGTTAGAAATACACATTCAGACAAAAACAGAATCTAAAATGTTCTGTGGATGTGCTGCAGAGTATTTTGAAAAAGAACCAAACACCCAAGTATGTCCTGTATGTTTAGGGCTTCCTGGAGCATTACCTGTACCAAACAAAAGAGCCATTGAAAAATGCATACTTCTTGGCCTGGCTACAAACAGTAAGATTTCTGAGAAAATTCGATTTGACAGAAAACATTACTTCTATCCAGATCTTCCGAAAGGCTACCAAATCAGCCAGTACGACAATCCTGTTTGCTCAAATGGATATGTAGATGTTGATGGAACGAATGTAGAAATCGAAAGAATACATCAGGAAGAAGATGTTGCAAAATCAATACATAAAGGGAATTACACATTGGTTGATTTCAACAAATCTGGAGTACCTTTAATTGAGATTGTTACAAAACCAACTATTCGTAATGCTAAGCAAGCAAAAGCATTTGCATCAAAAATCAGACAGATTGTCAGATACCTTGATATTTCAGATGCAGATATGGAAAAAGGTCAAATGAGGTGTGAACCAAACATCTCTGTACAAGAAAAAGGCACCTGGAAATACGAAGATGGTAAAATTTTACCACTTGAAGGTAAAAAACTTAATTCAAAGATAGAAGTAAAGAATATTGGATCAATTTCTGCAGTGGAAAAATCAATCGACTTTGAAGTACAGAGATTGATAAAGAAAATTGAGCAAAAAGAGCCAATTAAACAGGAAACAAGAGGTTGGAATGCTACAAAAAACGTTTCAGAATTTCAAAGATCAAAAGAAACTGCTGAGGATTACAGATATCTCCCTGATCCAGACATTCCTGTCATTAGGATAGGAAATGATGTCTTGGAAAAAGTAAAAGAAGAATTAGTTGAATTACCAGAAGACAAAATATCCAAATACATCCAAACATACAATCTTTCAGAATACGATGCCAAAGTACTTACTGCTTCCAAAGAAAACGCTTCTTTCTATGAAAAACTTCTTGAAGAGATCGGAGATAAGAAAGCGGCAAAAACAGCAGCTAATTTATTAACTGGAGTTATTTTTTCATACGTTAACAATACAAAGAATTCCCTACTCAATCTTCATCTTTCAATGAAAGATCTTGCTTCATTAATAATTAAGGTTGAAAAAAAAGAGTTGTTACATAACAAAGCAAAAGAAATATTGTCTAAATCATTGAATGAGAAAAAGAATTTGGGTGATTTACTAAAAGAATCCTCTGAAAGAGGACTGTATTTAGAAGGAGAAATTGAAGCCCTTGCGAAAGAAGTCCTCATGGAAAATCAAAGTGCTGTTGAAGATTACAAAAATGGTAAAGTTAATGTCATAGGCTTTTTAATAGGTCAATTGATGAAAAAAGCTAAAGGAAATGCTAATCCTCAATCAGCAAAAGAAATTTTAGAAAAATTATTAAAATGAACAAAGTAAAAATAACAAAAGAAGAAGTTAAAAAGTTAGCTCTACTCTCAAAGATAGAGCTTCAGGATGACGAAATTGAACAATTCACTGAAGATATGCAAACAATCATATCATCTGTAGAAACGCTTGATAATTTTCAAAAAGATACTGGGATTAATATAAAAGGTCGTCAGCTA
>CAZELS010000100.1:0-7150 GCA_964513165.1 uncultured Candidatus Saccharibacteria bacterium | reverse complement strand
GCTGGATTAGCTCAGTTGGTTAGAGCGCATCCATGGTAAGGATGAGGTCCTGAGTTCGACTCTCAGATCCAGCTCCAAAAAACAACTCTTCACAAATCCCATAACACCTGATATAATTCGACGTTCATTAAAAACAGGGAAGCTATTTTTAAGTTAATTATTTATCAAAAGGAGGAAAAGAAAAGGAGTGTTGATTAGCATGGCGACTATTAATATCAAAGATGAGCGTCATCAAACAAAATTGCATTTACACAACAAAGCAATTAGTCAAAACTATTTCAACAAAGCTCCGCGACCACGCAACGGGACACGTACAGGTCCTAGAGATGTCTTCATAGAAAGACCAAATCCGGAGATAAATCCCAATATTATAAATTCTCAAGACTCTGAGAAAAAATAATTACAACATAACATAGTTCCCTGTTTTAGGAGGAGTTAAAAATTTGTGTGCGGAATCCGTTCAATTAAATCCAATCCAATTTTAACTCCTCCGTCAATACCAACATTGACCAAAAAGCCAAATTTCCATATAATCACAGAGATATTTAAACCTAATATTACACAATCATGGGTAAGAAAAGAAATACTGACTTGTTGTTCTTACAATGTGAAGAATGTAAAAACAAAAACTATTCAGTAGCAAAAAGTAAAAAACTGAAAGAAAAGTTTACGTTCAAAAAACACTGCAGTGTTTGTAAAACACATACAATGCACAAAGAAAACAAAATTTAAATTGAGAGGGTCCATAGTTTCAATTGGTAAAACAACGGTCTCCAAAACCGTAGTTCTCCGTGCGAGCCGGAGTGGACCTGCCAGTAGGAAAAAGATATAATTGTAGCTATATTATGAAAAAGATAGTAGTTGACATATTCAACGAGCTAAAACAGACGACATGGTTAAAACCCAGACAACTTGGGTCTTTACTTATTTACACAATTCTAATTTGTGCTATAATCGCACTGTTAGCTTTCGGATTAGATTTCCTTTTTACAGAATTAAGAAAAATAATATTGTAAATATAAATATATATGGATGACAAAACTAAGAAAAACAAAGTTAGTGCAGACGACATTCTCGGTGGAAAAAAGACTGAGCAAGTCGTAGAGAATAACAATAACAATACGGTACAAAGAGAGAGATTCTCTCGAAGGGATAGTAAATATCCTCAGTGGTATGTTGTAAACATTCAATCTGGACACGAAAAAAGTGTACTGATCAATTTGAATCAAAGAATTGAGGCAACAGAATCTCAGGATTTAATCAAAGAGATTTTGATCCCTATGCAAAAGAAAATCGTAGTAAAAAAAGGAAAGCAAGAAATTAAGGAAGAAAGAATTTTCCCTGGATACATATTAGTAAAAATGGTTCTTACAAACAGAACCGTTGAATTAGTAACAAACACAGAAGGTGTTAGAGGTTTTGTTCGAACAGAATCAAAACCAAGATCATTGCCAGAATCTGAAGTAAAAGCAATTATGAAATACATGGAAGTAGAACAGCCTGCATACCAATCATCTTTCAGTGTTGGAGAAGCTGTCAAAATTACAGATGGTGCTTTTGCAGATTTCATTGGTAGTGTTAAAGAAATCGATGATTCTAAAGGAAAGATTAAAGTCCTCATTTCATTCCTTGGTAGAGAAGCTCCCGTTGAGCTCGACTTCAGTCAAGTAAATAAGATGTAAATATATTCAAATGGCAAAAGAAATTAAAGCAGTAATAAAACTAGTAATTGCAGCAGGAAAGGCATCCCCTGCTCCACCTATCGGTCCAACCCTTTCTCAATATGGAATCAATATGGGTGAATTTTGTAGCCAATTTAATGAAAAGACTAACGATGCGAATGGTATCCTTACACCAATCGTTCTAACAATTTACAAAGATAGTTCTTTTTCCTTTATCACAAAAACTCCCCCAACTTCAGAATTAATTCGTAGAGAATTAAAAATTAAAGCAGGTTCTGGAGTTCCTAACCTTACAAAGGTTGGTAAATTAACAAACGAGCAATTAACAAAGATTGCAGAAATTAAACTAGAAGATCTAAATACTACCGATATTGAACAAGCAAAAAAAATCATTGCTGGCACAGCTCAACAAATGGGTATTGAAACCGATATATAACCTAATAAAATATTTTCAACATGACAAAACGAGGCAAAAAATACAAGAAACTTCTTGAGAAGAAAGAGCAAAAGGTATATGCACTACCAGAAGCTGTAAAAACTGTAAAGAAAAACTCCTACTCTAGCTTCGTTGGAAGTATTGAATTACACATTGCATTAAAATTTGGAAAAGACTTAGATCCAAAATCAATCAAAGGTTCAGTCTCATTACCATATGCAGATGTAAAAGCTGTAAAAATTGCAGCCTTTACATTACCAGCAGACGAAGCAAAAGCAAAGAAGGCTGGAGCTGATTTTGTTGGCACAGAAACACTAACAAAAGAAATTAAAAATGGGAACATTAATTTTGATATTGCAATTGCAACACCAGAAATCATGGCACAAATTGCACAACTTGGTAAAGAATTAGGACCAAAAGGTCTCATGCCTAACCCTAAGACAGGAACAGTTACTAGTGATATTGAAAAAACCATTGCAGAATACAAAAAAGGCAAACTAAATTTTGCAGCAGATGAAAAAGGAGTAGTACATATGTCTGTTGGTAAACTTGACCTAGATGATGAAAAACTACAAGAAAATATTACAGAAGCAATTAAAGCAATCACATCATCATTCAGTGGAAAAGAAATTAGTCAGATAGTAAGAAAAATGCATTTAGCACCTACAATGGGTCCAAGTGTAGAATTTAGTATCTAAACATTGATAACCAATACCCTACTAAGAATATCTCTAAGCTCTTTTAAAAGAGCTATACGATTCTTTCGTAATTTCACATCATCAACATTTACCATCGTTTCTTCAAAAAACTTTTCTAAAAATTTTGCCATTTCCAAAAGATCTTTTGATTCTAATCCCGCTTTTTGAAGTTTTTGGATATATTTGTACAACTCCTTTTCTGACATAGTTTGTAGAAGCTTACTTTCAACCTTTGCGTTTTTTAAATCTGCTTTTTCTAAAATATTATGAACCCTTTTGATTGTATCGAAGATTTCATTTTCTAAACTTTTGGTTTTAATCAAATTTTTTAATTCTTCAAAATATGCAAATTTTTCTGCAATATTACCGTTTTCTGAATAAGCAATTCCTTTTGCCAACCTATCCAAGTCAGTACCACCCTTCATAATTTGATATATCCTTTGATTGAAAAAATCTTTAATCTTTTTCTCTTTTTCAATTAATTTGTAAAAATCAATATTTAATTTTGATTCTTTAAGAAGCTTGATAATGTTGTAAACATCCTTTCTAACCTCATATGGATCATTTGAACCCTCAGGCAAAAGACCAATTTTGTTAAAAGAAGTAACATTATCTAATTTATCTGCAAGACTTAATACAATACCTTCATTTGTTTTAGGAATCTCAGAATCTTCTGAAGTAGGCAAATAGTGTTCGTGGAGTAAATTAGCCACTTTGCTAGGATATCCTGCCTTACGTGCGTAATACATGCCCATTACGCCTTCTAATGAAGCAAATCCCCCTATCATCTGAGTCGCTTTATCATTCTTTATCAATTCCAGTGCTTTGTTCAAAATTTCTTTGGAAATTTTAACATCACAAATTTTCAAAATATCTTTTGTAAGAGAATCAATCCGTTTTACTTTGTCTTTGTACGAACCTAGTTTCGGATGAAAAACGATTTTTTCTAATTTAGATCTCAACCTCTTGAAATCAAGATTTTTTAAATCATTCTCCCAGTAAAAAAGTGCGTCATCTAATCTACCCTGAAGTACTCTCTTGTTGCCTGCAAAAATTACATCTGCAGTATCTTTTTTGTTAGCAACAACACCATATTCAATATGTTTTGGATCAGATTTCGAAACTCTAACAAAATATTTTTGACTACCTTCTAAAACTTTACAAATTAATTCAAAAGGTAGATATACATATTTCTCATCGAGTTTGAAAAATTTTATATTTGGGTATTCCACCAAGTATGTATTCGTTTTTATTAAACTTTCTGTAGCATCAGAGTAGTTGTATTTTGCTTTTCCTTCCTCAATTGCAGAGCGAATGATGCCCTCTCTATAGGATTCATCTATTACAATATCGAGATTTTTCATCGATTTGAGGTACTCATCTGCAGAGCATATCCCTATAATATTCTTGTCAGAATACCTTGTACAAAAAGTATACTCTGATGATCTAGCTCCCATAAATGAGATATCTATCTTTTGCTCACCCTTGAAACATACAATATTGCGCAATGGTCTAAGGAAAGTTTCAGATTGGCCAACAGTCCATTTCATACTCTTCCAAGAAGGAGAAACACTGAATAATTTGTCTAATATACTTTCTAGTAACTCTTTCAAAGAAATTTTTTCTTCAACCTTTACCCCGAGTAAAGGCTTACCTCCTTTTTCGACTTTAAACGCATCTTTTTCTTTTGCACCATGTTTTTTCAAGAAACCCAAACCAACTTTATTTAGCTTCCCATTAGTAAAAGCTATGTCATACATAGGTCCAACTATCTCTTTAGTAAGAACTCCCTCCTCACTACACCCATTTATATCCAATACAAGCCTTCTTGGTCCCCAATAGAGATTCAAATCCTTAAATTCAAATCCTAGATCTTTCAATATCTTTTTCGTATCGAAAGCCTCATAGTATTTGCTCTGCCATTGCAGTACAAACTCTGCAGGTAGTTCTTCGAAATACAATTCTAAAACTAATTTGTTACTCTTTGTTACAGTAGGAGTTTTTACACATGCTTTTTTACTCAAAGTGTATTCTACAGGTCTTACAACTTTACTCAACGGATACTTCAACTCCTCTCTTTCATCTAAATACATCTTACCAATGTCTCTGGAATACGCTCCCATCTTTTTAAATTTCCCAATCCTGTCAGTAATACTAACAACACCACGAGAGTCTAAGATATTGAAAATGTGAGATATTTTAAGGAGGTAGTCGTAGGCTACCCAGTAATTACCTACCTCTAATTGCTCACCTATCTGCTTTTCCATAAGGTCATATATACTAGTTAAATCCGTCACATTAGCGGTCTCATAATTATGTTTACTTTGCCAGTATTCATGCTTTTCAAAAAGATCACCATACTTAACATCCTCACTCCACATAATATCTCTGTAATCATCAACTCCTTGAATATACATAGCGAGACGTTCCAAACCCAAAGTAATTTCTAATGTGGGAACTTCGAGAGGAATTCCAGCAACTTGTTGAAAGTAAGTATATTGAGTAATTTCCATCCCATCCAACCAAACTTCCCAACCTAAACCCCACGCACCAATTGCTGGTGATTCCCAATTATCTTCAACAAAACGAATATCATGTTTGTGTATATCAATACCCAGAACTTTCAAACTTTCAAGAAACAACTCTTGGTTGTTTTCAGGTGCAGGCTTAAGAATAATTTGATATTGAAAATAGTGTTGTAGTCGATATGGATTTTGCCCATACCTTCCATCATCCGGTCTACGACTTGGTTCTACATATGCGACATTAAAAAATTCTGGTCCTAAGGACCTCAAGAAGGTGTTTGGGTTACCTGTACCGGCTCCAACTTCCACTCCATATGGTTGACCGACAATACAGCCCTTTGAAGACCAAAATGAATTTAGCCTCTCTATTATTTCTTGAAACGTAATTATTTCTTTTTTATCGGATTTCATTAGTTTTATTATAGAATAAAAGGAGAGAAATTAGAACAGATGTTTGCATTTTAGTTGTTATTTTCAGTTAGTTTCACAAATTCTAGGCCCCCGTATTATTTAGTTTCATAAGGTTTCGTCACCGGGACGATTTTCTCAAATAAATTACTTTCTTTACGTATTTTAGCTTCATTACCTAAAACACAATAGTAATTTTTCACTATCACATCCTCAAAAAGCTTGGAATATCCCTTTATATCAACTAAAGTAGATCCCAACACCTCATCTCGCTCTCTCTGCAAATCCACATCTTTTATTCCAGAAATATATCGAGACAAAGCAGTACCTGCCTTGGAAGCTGGTGTCAAAGGCATATCTAACCTACCTATTGCACCAATAATATATTTGTCAATATTTTTCATGCTCAAATTATTCAAAAACTGCGGAATTTTTGAAAATACTTCCAAAGTTTGCCTCAAATTCGGATCACGGTAAGAACCTAATAAAACCTCTCCCTTACGAGATAAATTCACAGAAAATCCATAAGCACCACCCTCAACCCTAATCTTCTGAAATAAATATTCCTTATCCAAAAGTGATGCTAAGACCCGCATTACACCAGAATATTTATATCCCAGAAGCTTAAAATCATAACCTTGAACTACATAATGCACCTGACTTTGATTAGCTAAACCCTCATTTTTTAATTTGTTAACAAATTCATATTCTAAACGTTTGTAATCTTTCACACCTAAATTATCAAGAAGATATTGTAACTGTTTTTCGACCTTAGGATAGTGTTCTTTATCACAAGTAACATGAACTAAAAGGTTTTTTCTATTGAAAACGAGCTTTTGCAACTTTTCTAGGCTACATCTCAAATCCTCCCATCTATTATCAAAATCATTCAACAAATCACAAAGAAAATGGTAAAAAGTTAGACCTTGCGTATATTCAGCGTAGCCACCAGACGAAGAAAAGTATGAACGAAGCTTGCAAAAAGCAAATTTTTGACCATCCCTCTCCAACATGCTACCAATCCATACCTTTATATCTTGCAACATTTCTTCTATATGATTCTTATCATCAAATTTACTTTCAAGCATTATTTCATCAATTAATTCTCTAAGCTTGACTATATTCTTCATTAAAGAGGAACCTGAAAAAAAGATTCTTGTATCATATTCCCCCTCTGACTTATCCAAAACATAACTTCCAAGTCGAGAATGTATACATCCTGTATATTTTTGAATCAAAATCCCTAATTCAACATATGAATGCCTTCTGGTATCAACGCTACCTAGCAAAATCGTAAGAAGTGTCAAATTTTGTATTTCTTCAAATGGAACAATCTTCGCATCAAAAGCCAAATTTAAATAGCAAATATCGTTGGTAAAAATTGGCGTCTTTAGAAGCTTA
>CAZELS010000099.1:0-1958 GCA_964513165.1 uncultured Candidatus Saccharibacteria bacterium | reverse complement strand
ATTTAATGCAAATTTATTAAATCTTGTATGTGTTGCAAAGCTGAATTTTTCTTTGATTAACAAATTTTGTTTTT
This sequence comes from uncultured Candidatus Saccharibacteria bacterium, assembly GCA_964513165.1. Classification (GTDB taxonomy): domain Bacteria; phylum Patescibacteriota; class Dojkabacteria; order SC72; family T1SED10-24; genus CAZELS01. Next base: position 1,884 of record CAZELS010000099.1, on the reverse strand, counting down.
TAAGACGCAGAAGTGGAATGAACGTATATATGATCCAAGAGATTAATCTGCCCCAGAGAAAAGAATGTACCGGACTGATCCCAAGAATGAAGTAGAGGCCAAAGGTAATTACAAGAAAAAGTAAAGCTGAATATCCGTAATATTCTGAGAGTTTTCGTTTATTATCTAGCCCATTAAATATTAAGATTATGGTATTTGAAGCTGAGAAAATGAAAATCGCGAAAAGTAGTAGAAGATAGCCTTTCGATACACCCTCTTTGGTAAAAATATCCAGAACAAGAAACAGGAAAGCCCCTAGGAATACTATTAAAAATTCCAATTTGACTGTATATGTAATCAATTGAGCTTTTTCTTTAATTTGTGGCAGAAATCGTTGTATTGCTTCAGGTATACCAAAATCTGTAAATACTCCAACAATGGTAATTATAGAGATGAAGTAATTAATGAGACCTAGTTCAGTGACATTGAGGATACGAGTGAAAATGAAAAATATGATTACTGGAGAAATGTTTGAAAAAACACGCATTGCTCCTGCTATATAGTCTCTCATAACTTTTAGTTTATTCTATTTGCGTATCTAAAAATTCTTAAAGGTGAATTGTAAAGCTTACAAGTATACAAAATTAAGTCTGCTGTATAGTCGGTAATTTCTGTACTTTCTTCAGCCTTGTAGATTTCATAAGTATAGAGGCGTTGATTCCATACAATCTCTATGTAGTCTCCAACAGTTGTTTTAGGTAAATGGTAAAAAGAATTTTGATTTCTGTAGTCGGCTGACCAAGTTATGTATCCAAAACGATGTGAAGCTAAAATCATTACAAGCTCATCTTCTGGAGTACCAAAATCGTTTACTCTCCATATCCCCTGCTCTAGTAAGGTATCGTAGTCTTCTCCTTCTAAAATCTCTCCATTAACAGCAATCTTTGGTATGTTAAGAATTTTTCCAAGAGGTAATGTAGTATCAATTTTGGGTAATGTAGTCTCTATTTTCTGCCATGTAATATCATTTTGCTCTGGTTCATATTTCTCAAAATCCATATCTATGGATTGTGTTAAAGTTGCGATTTCAGTTTCTGGAGAATTTAAGTTTAAAAAGTAGAAAAGCTTTGGAAAACCAATCATCAATACAGTTATCACTGCTACGAGTATAGCAAGAACGCCCAAAACGATATTTGTGTTTGCGAATATTTTTAATAATTTACCTTTTTTCATGATTCTAGTTTAGCATATAATGTATAGATATCATTTTATCATAATAGCTATTAATTGACTATAGGCTTATTTTTGGGTATAATTATACATATACTAATTAATTATTAATGAAACCTAATTAATGAGTACATACAATGACTTCACAATACTAACCCCGTGTTATAACGAGCAAGGAACTATAGGTTCTTTATTGGGGCGATTGAATATTCTTATTCTTGAATTTACTGAGCAGATTGAACTATGCTTGAGAAATGGGCATAATGATATGAATTTACTTTTTCTAAAGAAAAATTTTAAATCACTTTCTACATGAAATGAAAAACTATTCGTCATTTAAGAATTTGATTGAGAATAAATGGGATTTTGTAACTGTCTGTAATCTCTTTCCCCCTCAGGGAGGAGGTTTAGAAAATGCTGCATACCAGCTTCTTCACTTTTTAAGTAAGGAGAAAGGTTTTGATTGCTTGGCATTTTTTTCTGGAGATGCGGATAAATATTTTAGAAAAGATGGCATAGATCGGATACAATTAGGGACGTTTAAGCTTTTTCATGGCTTTTATCCTTTAGTGGGAGTAAGGTATGTGTTGAAATTATCAAAAGTCTTACGAATGAATTCTCAGGCTACAATCCTTATTTATGGACGACATTTCACAGGTAGCATCGTAGCTAGTA
>CAZELS010000098.1:0-5859 GCA_964513165.1 uncultured Candidatus Saccharibacteria bacterium | reverse complement strand
TTTATCCTACCATGTCTTTTTTACATTGCAGTTGTATTAACAGTCTTTTTTAACAAATCGGTAAATCTCAACACCTTCATAATCCTTTCTTTCTTTTTAGTATGCTTTACTCTGCTAATACATATTCGTTCTTCATATGAGAAATTTCATTACATTTCTTCTTTAACGAAGATTGTTTACGATGCCGTTATCATAATGCTCTTTTTCTTGCTCATGTTGTCTGCTTCAAGCTTCGGATTTACAGGTATTTATGGAATAGTTTTTGCTGTTGGTTTAACAATGCTTTTGCTTCTTTACAAATTAATACTCAATGATCAACTTTGTGTACAAGGTTACTTACTGATTTTGATTTCGACCTTTTTGATACTAATAGTTGGATATTTAGCACTAGGCATGAATATATTTACATTTTCTGCTGTAACTACTGTTGCCTTCTATCTCGTCGTTTCAATGTGGACGATTCGTTTGGAGGGATATACAAAATGGGTAGATTACTTTGTGCCAATATTGTATGCTGCGATGATACTCATCTTAATTTTTAGTCTTTAAATATGAATGGAATAGTTGTTAAAATTGGAGGTTCTCTTCTTTACGATGATGATTTGAACTTCAATGTACCTTTTCTTGAAGAAATAGTTGATTGGTATAACAGGCAAACACAATATGATTTTGTTGTTTTTGTGGTTGGTGGTGGTAAGATTAGTAGGTTTGTACTAAATCAAGTCCGAGACAAAATCAATCTGGAAGGACCAAAACATCTTGTAGGTATGAATATGACACAAGTGAATGCATCTATCGTTTTTGGAATGTTAAATGATACTCAAGCATCTTACTTTGATTCATTGGAAGAACTTTACAAAGCTTTTGAAGAGCCAGAGATTAAAGGAGCTGTGATAGGTGGCGTAGTAGAAGGATGGAGTACAGATATGGATGCTGCGGCAATAGCTAATGAATTGGGAATAGATATTGTTTACAAACTTACAAACATTGATTACATCTATTCTGCAGATCCAAGTAAAGATGAATATGCAAAACCATATGAATCAATGACTTGGGACGAATACATACAATTGTTTAAGGAACAGATTGGACAAAAACATGAACCTGGTATGAATGCTCCAATCGATATTCAATGCGCAACATTTTGTATGGAGAATGATATAGATTTCAAAATTTCTGGAGGACATCTGTTAACACAGGGTAAGAAATTCGAAGAAATTTTACAGTCGGGGACTTTAGTTTCTTAGGCTTTCTCAATCTTCACGATTGTATATTCCAATCCACCATTAGGTGCCTTGATTTGTACTGTTGAATTAACTTTTTCTCCAATCAACGCCTCTCCCATTGGGGAATTACTTGAAATTTTCTTTTCTAAAGGATTGCCTTCTGTTTCTCCAACAATTGTTACGACAAGTTCCTTGTCCTTTTTGTCTTTTAAAGTTACTTTGTGACCAATACAAACTTTTTTTACATTACCACAATATTCCGACACTTCAGCATTTTTAATAATATCCATCAATTCCTTAATCCTTTCATTGTTTGCCATAGCATCCTCTAATGCCAGATTGTACTGATCATTTTCACTAATATCTCCCTGCTCGATTGCAGCTTGCAATATTTTGTTTATCTCTTTTCTCCTGACATTGCGTCTCTCATCAAGCTCTTGCTTGAGCTTTTCGAGTCCAGCAGTTGTAAGTTGTATTTTTTGTTTCTTTTGCATAATTGGACGTTAATTATATCTAACTTCCTGAAAAAGTCAATTTGTGTTAAAATGTCATTTCAGAGGGACTTTTGAGAAGCCGCCATCGTCTAGTGGTTAGGACGTATGATTCTCAATCATATAACCTGGGTTCGATTCCCAGTGGCGGTATATATTTTACAAACATATTTCAATGATTCAATTTGATATTCTTACAATTTTTCCAAACAGTATTAAGGGCTTTCTTAAAGAAGGCGTATTTCGCATATCCCAGGAAAAGGATTTAGCTAAAGTAAGGGTTTTTGATTTAAGAAATTGGACGACAGACAAGCACAGAACAATTGATGACCATCCATATGGAGGTGGTGCTGGGATGATTATGAAATTTGAGCCAATAGACAAAGCAATTAAAGATTTAAGGAAGTTAGGTTCAAAGGTCGTAGTGATGACTCCAAGAGGTCAGAAGTTAAATCAAAAAGTTTTGAAGAATTTTGTTAAAAAAAATCATGAACACTACATCATTCTTGCTGGACACTACGAAGGTATTGATGAAAGAGTCTATGAAAATCTTGTTGATTACGAAATTTCAATTGGCGATTTTGTACTTTCAGGAGGAGAACTACCTGCGCTTGCTTTTGTGGATGCATTTCTTCGACTCATACCTGGTGTTCTTGGTAATGAGGAATCGAACAAGGATGAATCTTTTGAAGGTAGTACATTGGAATATCCTCAATATACTAGACCGGAGGAATTTGATGGCTTGAAGGTACCAAAAGTTTTGTTGAGTGGAGACCATAAAAAGATAGAGGAATGGAGAAAGAAAAAATCTAAAGAAATTACTAAATTAAAACGTCCAGATTTGATAGAATAGAGGAATAAATTTAAAAAGTTTTTACACTATGTCCAGTATGATTGAAAGGATAAGGGAAGAAAGAATTGAAAAGGTAAAGAAATTGCGTGCTTTGGGTAAAGAACCATATCCTTCAAAGACAGAGCGTACGAATGAAAACAAGGAGATTGTTGAAAATTTTGAAAAATTCCAAAACAAAGAAGTTACAGTAGTTGGAAGACTGATGTCTTGGAGGAATATTGGAAAATTGATTTTTGCAAATCTTTTTGATGAAAGTGGAAAAATTCAACTTTACATCAAACAGGAAAATCTTCCTGCAGAACTTTGGGAAGAATTAAAACTTTACGACATTGGTGATTTTGTAGAAGCAAAAGGCAATGTTGTAAAAACAAAAACTGGGGAAATCTCAGTTGAGGTGAAAGATATAAAGGTGATATCTAAATCATTGCGACCTTTACCTGAAAAGTGGGTTGGTTTGAAAGATGAAGACATTCGCTTTAGAAGAAGATATCTTGATATGGCAATGAATCCTGAAATAAGGGAAAGGTTCAAGAGAAGATCTATTTTTTGGCAAGCAACGAGAGATTTTTTGAATGAAAAAGATTTTGTTGAAATCAATACACCAATTTTAGAACATGTTACAGGTGGGGCCGATGCAAAACCCTTCATTACTTACTATGATGAACTTGGAGAGAATTTTTACTTACGTATTTCTCACGAACTTCCATTGAAAAGACTTTTGGGTGGAGGTTTTGAAAAAGTTTACGATATTGGAACACGTTTTAGAAATGAAGGTCTTAGTGACGAGCATCTCCCTGAGCATGTGGCTATGGAATTTTACTGGGCATATGCTAATTACGAGGATGGTATGAAATTTACACAGGATATGTTCCGATATGTTTTACAAAAAGTTTTTGGAAAACTTCAATTCAAAGTTAGAGGTTTTGATATTGATTTGAGTAAAGAATGGGAAATTCTTGAATTTGAAGATGCAATTAAAAATGAATTTGGAGATGTTGATATATACAATGACAGTGAGGAGAAAATAGCTAGAGTTTTGCAAAGTAAGGGTGTTGAAATGGAGGAAGGTATGAATAGGGCAAGATTGGTTGACAATATGTGGAAAATTGTCAGAAAAAATACTGCTGGTCCAGTATTTTTAACAAAGATTCCGAAATTTCTTTCACCTTTAGCAAAGAGTGATGAACAAAATACAAATGTTGTTGAAAGATTCTTCATAATCATTGGAGGTAGTGAGCTTGCTAACGCTTTTTCAGAATTAAATGACCCAATTGATCAATTAGAGAGATTTCTGGAACAGCAAAAATTAAGAGAGGCTGGAGATGAAGAAGCACATATGTTGGATATTGATTTTGTTGAGATGTTGGAACATGGTATGCCTCCTGCTGTTGGTTTTGGAATGTCAGAAAGAGTTTTTTGGTTTTTTGAAGGAGTTACTGCTAGAGAAGGAGTTCCTTTTCCTCAATTAAAAACAGAATTTGAAAAAACGACTTTAGATATTTACAAGGATATTCGTAAATATTTTGAAAAGAAAAAAGTCAAAAAGTAAATATGGATACTGTTAAGAATCTCTTAAAAGGACAGGGTGATTTCAAGAAGGATCTTTTGAAGAGGCATAAGTATGTTTCAAAGGAATTTCAGGACTATGGATATCGTATTGCTCACAAGCTTGGTGAGTTAAAGAATGTTAGTTTGTATATCAAGCTTGCGAAGGAAAAGCCTAGGGCTTGGTTAGAAAGGTCTTTTTCTTTTGCAATTGACTATCCTAATGCAAAAAACAAAGGAAAACTTTTTATGTGGAAGTTGAAAGAGATTGAGGAGGAGTTTAAAAAGGAGAAAAAAAAAGGAAATTGCCATAATACAAAAAAAGTATTAAAATAACACATTATGTTAAACATAAAACTCATTGTTGAAAAAACCGATTTTGTAAAGCAAGGCCTTCTTAAAAGACTTCCTGCTTCTGAATTTGATCTTGAAGAAATAAAAAAGATATATTCTGAAGTAAAAGAAAAAAAGTTGAAATTTGAAGAATTACGTGGTAAACAAAAAGGGTTTAATGACAAAATGGCTCAATTAGAAAAAAATTCTGCTGATTTTCAAAATACTGTCTCTGAATTAAAAAAAATATCAGAAGAAGTAAAAAAGCTGGAACAAGAAGTTAAAGATTCAGAAAATCTTTTAAAAAGTAAATTAGAAGTTTTACCAAACATACCAGATGAAGACGTAGTAGCTGGTGAAAAAGAAAACAATGTTGTTTTAGAAACATCTGGAGAAAAAAAAGAATTCTCTTTTGATATTAAAGACCATATACAACTTTCAGAAAGTTTGGATTTAATTGATTTCGAAAGAGGAGCAAAGTTAGGAGGTTCTCAGTTTGTAATGTACAAAGGAGATGGAGCAAGATTGGAATGGGCTCTGATTAATTTCTTTGTGGATGAACATATTAAGGATGGATATCAAATGATTCTACCTCCTCACCTTTTAGTTGAAGAATCTGCATATACTGCAGGACAACTACCAAAATTCCGTGATGATGTTTACTGGGTGCAAGATGGTAATTGTTTGTTACCAACAGCAGAAACAGCATTAGCGAATATCTACAGAGGAGAGATGTTGGATGAGAAGGATTTGCCTCAAAAGTTTTTCGCATACACTCCATGTTACAGAAGAGAGGCTGGTAGTTACAGAACAAATGAAAGGGGTTTGATGAGAATGCATCAATTCAACAAAGTGGAAATGTTTCAATATACAATGCCAGAAAAATCAGGAGAAGCATTTGAAGAACTCGTTGAAAAAGCAAAAAGTCTTGTTGAAAAATTAGGACTTCATTTTAGAATATCAAAACTTGCAGCAGGAGATTGCTCTGCGGGTGCAGCTAGGACATATGATTTGGAAGTCTGGTTACCTGCAATGAAGCAATACTACGAAGTTAGCTCTATTTCAAATGTTACTGACTACCAATCAAGACGAGGTAATATCAGATACAAATCAAAAGATGGGACTAATTTTGTACATATGCTCAATGCATCTGGCTTGGCGACAAGTAGGCTAATGGTAGCCCTCTTGGAGACCTATCAGAATGAGGATGGTAGTATTACAGTTCCTGAAGTTTTACAAAAATATATCGGTAAGGAAAGACTTACAAAGTCTTAGAGCTTCTGCAAAATCTTTTATCCAAATCGCTTCTTTGTTTCTTTTGAACCAAGTTAATTGTCTCTTTGCATACTTCCTAGTATTGATATATATCCTTTCCTTTACTTCTTCAATACTAATTTTTCCTTCAAAATAT
>CAZELS010000097.1:0-6653 GCA_964513165.1 uncultured Candidatus Saccharibacteria bacterium | reverse complement strand
ACCTTAGGCACGCCGCCAACATTCACCCTGAGCCATGATCAAACTCTCATTGAAAAATTTAAACTAGCATAAAGCTAGTTATGATCATTAATAATAAATGAATTGTACAAAGACAAGAAAGTCTAGTACAAATAATACAAGACTTTCCTACCACTTTTCAGTTGTTAAAGTGCAGAGTGTAAATCTTATATCATTAGACTGATAAAATTGCAAGTAAATAAAACTAGAATTCTATCGTTTAAGAGGATTCAGGTTTATTATACCTTAAAACGAAAAAGAAAAGCAACCAATAACCCACCCTACTTTCCATTTCCCATCTTCCACATTTCAACTAACTCGTCAACAGACGTACAATCTTCAGGAAGCTTGTCCCTATCAAAAAAAGTAAGACGAGGAAATCGTAGTGAAAGGCCAAAACCTAACTTTGATTTTGCCGCCAAATGAACAGTACTCTTTGATATTTCATCTGCTTCAACAGTCATAATAACTTCAGGTTGAAGCCAAACATCTGCTTTAAGCTGTGATTTCACATTCTCTCCCTTGTATTTCATCTCTAAAGGAGACAATCTTTTTGCAATCGTTTCCCAATCACTATCAGTAAAACCAGTACCAACTTTACCAACAGACTCAAATACATCCTCCTCAGCATTGTAAACACCAACAAGTAAAGATCCCATTCCAAAACCCGTTTTTCTACCAGAACCATAGTAGTAACCCAAGACTACAGCATCTATCGTATCAACAACCTGGCTTTCAATACTCCTCTTTATCTTAACCCAATCGTAATTTCTCACTCCTGGCATATACCCTCCTTTGTTTTTCTTCACAATAATTCCTTCCAAACCCTCTCCCACATATTTGTTAAAAATTTCTTCCAAATCAACACTTTTCTTTTTCAAGGCAATACTTTCTGAAATATTCAACAATCCGCTCTTAGAAAATTCAAATTCAGAAAGATTCTTCATCCTCTTTTTCAAATCATCCTTTAACAAACTCTTTCCGTTTAAAAAAAGGACATCAAATGCAAAATACTTTACAGGAACAGATTTTACCTTCTCTTCAATACCATACTTCCTTTTTCTACTCATCGTTTCTTGAAAAGGAATAAATTTCTTCGTACGTTCATTCCAACCAATAATTTCACCATCTAAAATACAGGACTTTTCCTTCAAAGCACTCACTTCTTCCACAATCTCAGGGAACATATCCGTAATATCATTCAAATTTCTTGAAAAAAGACGTACTCCATTCTCAACTTTACTCTTTTCAAAAAGCCCAAAGCCAGAACCGACATTTACATTCAGAAATTTACTCCAAATACTCTTTTCATAAATATCACTGTATTGAACCCCTTTGTGAATTTGACAACGTAGGCCATCAAATTTTGGCTGGATTACACCCCCTTCAGGAAAGCGATTCATAGCATCTTCAAAACTACTAACCCTCTCAACAAGACGAGGAAAAATTGGTATCCCTAGTACAGGCATCGCATCCTTAAGCATTTTAAGCTTTTTCTTCGCTGCCATATCTTGACAGACAATATTTGCAACAAAACCAAGATCCGATACAACACCATATGCATTGTCTAATTCACTTCGTGCTCCCTTGTCACCTACCAAAAGAAATGAGAAAACATCAAGCAATGTTTTGTCACTACAACCTAATCTTAATTTCCCTGAAATGATTCTTGTAAGAAACTTCGCGTCTGTTGGAGAAGATTTCAAAATTAATTCTGAAAAAATATCCGATTTGTATTTCACAGAATTCATTCCTTCAATATGTATCATCTTCCAAAGATTTTCATACAATTCCTGAATATCAAAACTGGATTTTTCAACATCCCTCTTCTTAGCTAATGCATATGCCACAAGACCAGCATCACCCAACCTATCCCTAAGTGCAAAAACTTCAATTCCCAAACCATACATTTCACTAATATTGCTGAGAACTTTCAAAGCTGAACGCTCCGAAAAATTGAACTCCTTGTCTATGAAAAGAGGTGCTACCCTACCCTGCAAAAGATATGTATATGTCTGTGCATCAAAAACATCAAGTCCTTTGTAAAAACCCGTGAGTAGAGAGACCATATCATTTCTTGACGATATTTTCTCTAACCTTTCAAATACTTGAAAAACAGAAGATTCGGACATAATTCTATCCTAAATAAATATATTTGGCTCCTTTTGTTGTACCTTGTTTTTTACTAACTCCTAAAGATTCTAGCTTGTTCATATCTCTTCTTAAAGTCCTTTCTGACACACCTTTAATATTACTAAGAATATCTTCTACAGTAATATTTTTCTTCTCTTTGAGTAAATCCAAAACTTTTTGTTGCCTTACATTTAAGCCCCCAATCCTCTTTAACTTAGGTTTTACTTCAACCACATCCTTCTTCACAACACATCTTTGTCGAATGAAAAGAAAAATCAAAAAAGCTACAGTAAGAAAACTAATCAGGCCTGAAATGAAAGCACAAGTTGAAAAACCATTTTGTTCATCTTCTCTTTTACCCATATATCTGTAATATACTACATTAAAAGCACTAATTCAATTCAGCCATATTTTTTCCATTACTAATATTTAAATCAAGAGGTACTTTCAAATTCACAACATTTTTCATTACTTTAGCGATTTCTTCCTCAAAATCTTTTACTTGATCCTCTGCTACTTCGAAAATAATTTCATCATGAATTTGAAGTAACATAAAAGCTTTTTTCTCAAATTTTTCTGATATTAAATCCCCCAATTCAACCATTGCCAACTTCATGATATCTGCAGAACCTCCCTGTACAGGCATATTTATTGCTTCGCGTATTGCAGCTCTTTGCACCCTAGTATTTCTAGAATTAACACCAGGAACATACCTACGCCTACCCAAAATCGTTTCTACATAGCGAGTATTTTGAACTTCTTTTGTCATAAAGTTGATATATTCTGCAACACCTTTGTAATTTTCAAAATATTCTTTGATATATGCATCTGCCTCACTTACAGAAATTTTCAATCTTTCAGAAAGGCCAAATGATGTAAGTCCATATATGATGCCAAAATTTATTGTCTTACCAATCCTTCTTTCCTTTGAAGAAATTTCTGATTCAGGTTTTTTCAAAATTCTCGCTGAAGTAGTTAAATGAATATCTTTCATATCTTCAAAATCCTTTATCAAATTTTCATCTTCTGAAAGATGGGCCATAACTCTAAGATCTATTTGTGAATAGTCGGCTGAAACAAAGACAAAACCCTCTCTAGGTACAAATATCTCCCTCAATCTTTCAGCCATATCACTACCTGCAGGCAGATTCTGCATATTTGGATTTACAGAAGAAAGACGCCCTGATGAAGTCCCTGTTTGTTTAAAATCTGTATGTATTACAGGTTCACTCCCTTCTTCTACAGAAACTTTGTAAACTTGGAGATAGTTGTTCATCAGTTTCGATTTTTGACGATAGTCGAGAATTTTTGAAATGACAGGATGAGATCCTTCTAATTTTTTCAATACTTCCTCCTTTGTAGACAAGGAAGTCTTTGTCTTTGATATTGGAGGTAATCCTAGCTCATTGAAGAGTAAATCTGAAAGCTGTTTAGACGAATTTATATTGAATTCATGCCCTACCAATTCATATATGTCTTTTACTAAATCATTTATTTCTGTATCGAGTTCCTTATACAAAATGTCCAATCTATTCGTTTCAATCAAAATTCCTCTTTTTTCCATTTCAGCAAGTACAAGAGCTAAGGAATTTTCTGTTTTTGAAGAAAATTCAAGAAAATTTATCTTTTTACCAACAATTTCTTCATCAATATTTCTTTCTGAGAGTTTTTGAGATATTTTTTCAAAAATTTCATTTAAATAGTCAAAATATTTTGAAAAATCGTTTAAATCCAATTTATCTGGTACATGTCGTAACAGATATTCAAAACACAAATTACTAAATGAATAATCTCGTAAACCAGAAGACTCAATATGTGCAAGAAGTTTGATGTCATGTACGCCCTCTATTGCGAGTAGATGCTCCGTATCTGCGACAAAGTCCTCGAAACCATAAAAAACCGTTTCACAGTTCTTTAAGGTGGTAAGGGCTCGTGAAACCGCCTCCCCGTCTTCAACTGGAGCGCATGTCTCAAATACCTTTCCCTCTTTATCCACAGTTCTACACAAAAAAGTCCTTTCTTCAGAAAAATATATTACTGAGATTTCTTTTGGCTCTCTGAGAGCCTCTTTAAGGGCTTCTTTGTCAAAAGGGATACCATTATCCCCTACTTCATTAGTTCCAAACAAGCCAATTTGCTCCGATTTGGAATTTTTCCTTTCACTCTTCGAATCAATACTCTCTGGTATTTTCTTAATAAGACTTCTAAATTCCAATTCAACGAATTTCTCAGTTACTTCAGAAGTATTAAAATCCCTTTGCAGACAAGATTCTAACGTGATTTGCAAATCAACTTCTTTGAAAATTTCAGCCAATTCTCTACTAAAACCTGCCTGTTCAGCCCCTTCTGTCAAAAGGTTTTGTATTCTAGTGCTTAAGGAAGCAATATTTGCATAGATACCATCCAAATTACCATGGTTTTTCAATAGTTCTACCGCAGTCTTACACCCTATTCCCTTAACACCGGGGATATTGTCAGAAGGATCTCCCACTATGGCTTTGTAATCAACGACTTGCTCAGGATACACCCCCATTTTCTCAAAAACATCATTTCGCATAAATTCTTTTAGATTACGGAAATTCCCTTGAGGTAATATTACGCTTACGTTACCATCAACGAGCTGGAGTAAATCGGTGTCACCACTAACAATACAAAGGTGCACATTGCTATTTGACCATCTACCACTCTTTACGAATTCCGCGAGAGTACCAAGTATATCGTCTGCTTCATAGCCTTCTTTCTTCAATATTGGCACATTAAAAGACTTTACTACTTCTTCAACTATTGGGAACTGAGCGATTAAAGATTGATCTGTGGGCTTTCGGGTAGCCTTGTAATCAGCATACTTTGCATGACGAAATGTAGGCTTAGCCGTATCAAATGTACAAACTATATACTTGGGATTAAATATTTCTAAAACTCGGAGAAACATGCTTGTAAAGCCAAATACAGCATTAACCTGTATCCCTTTAGAAGTCTCAAGCGTAGGTGGGTAAGAGTGAAAAGCTCTATGAACAATTGAATTAGCGTCTATTGCAAGGAATATTTCCCTGCCGTTTTTACTCTCTTTTGTAACCATCCCCTATTATATTCTTACTTAACCAATTCTTCAAATTCTTCGCCAGTAACAACCTCTTTTTCGAGTAATACTTTTACTAATTTTTCAACTTTGTCCTTGTGCTTAACCAGTATTTCGCGGGCATTCTTCATTGCGTTATCTACCAACTTCTTTATCTCCTCATCAATATACCTTGCTGTTTCCTCACTGTAATCTTTTCCTCCACCATAGTGGTAACCAAGATGTGCTGTTTCTTCCATACTACCGTATTGTATGAATCCAAGTTTTTCACTCATACCAAAACGCTTAACATAGTCCTTGGCTAATTCAGTCAAAACTCTTAAGTCACTTGAAGGGCCAGTTGAGACATCGTTGGTGAAAACTTCCTCTGCAATTTTCCCAGAAACGAGTACATTCATCTTTGCCAAAATTTCTGACCTCTTTAAAAACCTAGAGTCATCTCTCGGTAACTGAAGCGTAACACCACCCGCGCTTCCCCTTGAGACAACAGAAATTTGCTCTACCGGATCTGAATCTTTTGTGAATTTTGACACTATTGCATGCCCTGCTTCATGGTATGCAACCCTCTTGATATCTTCTTGTGTCATCTTGCTCTTTTTCTTCCTTCCGATACTTACTTTCAAAAATGCTTCGCCAAGGTCATCTTGAGTAACTTCTTTCCTCCCGGCTTTCACAGCTATGATGGCAGACTCATTCAGAAGATTCTCCAAATCAGCTCCGGAGTATCCCATCGTCCTTTTCGCTACAGAATCTAGGTCTACATCTTGAGCAAATTTCTTGTTCTTTGAGTGTACTGCAAGAATTTCTACCCTACCTTGATAGTCTGGCATCAAGATTGTAACCGTTCTGTCAAACCTTCCTGGTCTCAAAATTGCAGGGTCTAAAACATCCGGCCTATTCGTAGCTGCTAGTACGATTACATCTTGCCTTTCTTCTAAACCATCCATTTCAACAAGTACTTGGTTCAATGTTTGTTCACCACCTCCTGAATGCAATACGGTACCTCTCTTCTTTGCTACAGCATCAATTTCATCGATGAAAATGATGCTTGGAGAAGTCTTTTTTGCCTTTGCAAAAAGATCTCTAACTCTTGAAGCTCCAGCACCAACCAACATTTCCTCAAACTCTGACCCAGACGTATGGAAAAACGGAACGCCAGCTTCCCCTGCAACGGCCTTTGCGAGCAAAGTCTTACCTGTGCCCGGAGGACCGACGAGAAGCACTCCCTTGGGGATTCTAGCTCCAATTTCTCTGTACTTCTTCGGATTGCGCAAAAAGTCCACTACTTCAATCAATTCTTCCTTTACATCATCAATACCTGCAACATCACCAAATTTCACTCCTGTCCTTCTTCCTAAAAGCCTAGCTTTTGTTTGTCCAAAATCCATAAGCTTACCACTTGAGTTTTGCATGTTTTTAAAGA
>CAZELS010000096.1:0-4654 GCA_964513165.1 uncultured Candidatus Saccharibacteria bacterium | reverse complement strand
TGCACATTCAACGATTATGTCATTTTCTTCTCCTTGAAGATAGCAAACGTTTGAAATAGTTTTTTCATTAATGTTGAAAAATTTTACAAAAGATTTAATCCCATCTTCAAAATAAAGTTGATATGTTATTGGCTTTTCTTCTCTTTCGTCTATGAGAGTAAATTTTAGTCCTGCTGTTAAGTAGGCATGTTGTCTACATTTAGCTAAAATTGTTTTAAAGTCAAATTTAGTTTCAGTAAAAATCTCAGGATCTGGTTTGAAGTGGTGCACGGTTCCTGTTTTGTCAGTTGTTCCGATTTCTTCAACCTCTGAGACCACATTACCTTTGCAGTATTTTTGTGTGTATGTCTTGCCATCTTTGAAAACGGTGGTTTGCATTGATTCTGAAAGAGCGTTTGTACATTTTATACCTACTCCGTGTAAGCCACCGGAAACTTTATATGCTCCAGATTCAAATTTACCACCAGCGTGTAAGCTAGTCATTACGGTTTCCAGAGTTGATCTTTTTGTGGTTGGATGAGTATCTATTGGTATCCCTCTACCGTTATCTTCGATGGCGATGCTGCCGTCTTTTTTTAGATTTATCCAAATATTATCACAATATCCAGCAATTGCTTCATCAACAGAATTGTCTAGAACTTCGGTGACAATATGGTGTAAACCATGTTTGTCCGTTGAACCAATATACATGGCGGGTCTTTTTCTTACAGCTTGAAGCCCTTCAAGTACCTGGATTTTGGACGAGTCGTAATTATCGCAAGTGTTTTTCATAAGTGGTTTTAAATGTCTTATTTAATTAAGAATACAGAGAGATTATGGGTGGAGAAATTAATTTCACCTACCCTTTATATCATATCACGCATAAGTAACTCTAGTCTTAAAAAAACGATTCAACTTTACAACGCATGTCATATTATACTATATTATACTTATGGTTGGAAAAAGAATAAACAAATTTTGGTTTACAGCGAAAATTATCTTATTGTCATTACTTATTTATAGTAGTGTCCTTTATATTTGTAGGCGGGATTTTGTAGAAGATGAGTATTGCGAGGCTCTCCGTTGTGAATCTCAACAAGAAGCAAGTAGTCTGAGCTCAACTTGGGATGACTTTGTCGCTACTTTTTGTATGTATCCTGATTGTGATTGATTTTAAAACAGAGATACTCTAGTGCAATTTTTGAATTTACGTTCTTTGTTATTCTGTATCTTGTTTGCATAAGCATTTCCAAAACTTCTGCCTCTTGTGTACTTACACCATTCTGCTTGATTCTTTTAGTATGTTTTTCCCTAAAAAACTTTATCAAATTATTTAAAAATTCTTCGGTTTCTTTGTTTTTGACAATATTTTCAATCTTGTTTATTTGATCATAAATTGGTAGCCCTAAAAATTCTTTTATTTCTGAAAACTTAGAAATATCTTCAAGCTCTGAATTACATTCGTTTGGATATATTCTTGTGCATCTTGAAAGTATTGTTTGTAAAACTGAGGTCTCATTTTTTACCGTAAGTATGAGTATTGTTTTCTCGTGGCACTCTTCAAGGGTTTTTAGAAGGGCGTTCTGAGCTTCTTGTGTCATCAAGTTTGCTTCTTTTATTATCCCAAATTGATGAGTTTTGTTAAAAGGTGAGTAAAGGAGTTTTTTTTGTAAATTTTTTACCTGTTCTATCTTAATGTTGCCTTTTTCTTCTTTTTGTACAATACAAAAATCAGGGTCGTGCAAAACTTGTTTCAGAGAATTTACCTTTTTTGGAAGGTGTTTGTTGATTGTTTTAACTATACAGTCCTCTAGGGTTTTTGAGTTTTGATGAATTATTATGTATGGCATAGTTTGTATTTTAGCATAAAGTTTTGCTTGACTGTTGTCTGGAATTTTTATAGAGTAAAGGAAGTATTAATTGTTAAGATTGCCCAATTGGTAAATGTAAAAAGTATTGTAGGCCATTTGTTTGAGAAAGGTCTCATTGATCTGCAAACTGCAAATAGAGTTAGAGTTGAACAATCCAAAACAAACAAGGCGGAGAAGGAACTTTTACTGAAAATGAATGTTGTCACTGAGGAGCAAATAGTTAAAGCTCAGTCAGAGATGTTTAACATCCCTTTTGTTGATTTGAACAAAATTGTTGTCCCTGACGAATTGCTCTCTGGTTTGGATGTGAAGCTTTTAAAGAATTTGCAACTGATCCCTTTTGAAAGGAATGGTTCCCAGATTAAGGTTGCGATGGTTAACCCTTTTGATGTCCAAGCTATTCAATCTTTGCAAACTCAATTTAAAGACAACGTCCAATTTAGTGTCTATATAACAACAAAAGATTCTTTACATCTTGTTGCAGAAAGATTCCTTGGTGAAACAATCTCTACTGAAGTTTCAGAGGCCTTGGAAGATGTCGGAGATACTGGGATTACGAATTTAGATACAGAACAGGCTGACTCTCTAGACAATTCTTCTCTCTTAAATGCTCCTGTGGCTAGAATTGTTAACTCAATACTAAAATATGCTATTCAAGCTAAGGCATCGGATATTCATATTGAGCCTTTGGAGGATCGTTTGAGAGTTCGTTTCAGAATAGATGGTGTTATGATGGAAAAACTCTCTTTACCTAAGACAACTAGTTCATCAGTTATTGCTAGGGTAAAAATTCTTTCTAAACTTAAAATTGACGAAAAGAGATTGCCACAGGATGGTAGAATCCAACTAAAATTTGAGAATGTGCGAATAGATGTTCGTGTTGCTTCGATCCCTACCATCTATGGAGAAAAAATAGTTTTGCGACTTTTGGACGTTTCTGAAGGAGTCCCACCGTTGGAAACTTCAGGTTTACGAGGTAAAGGTTTTGATTCTTTTGTGAAATCACTTAACAGTACTCACGGTATTATTTTGCTTACAGGTCCTACTGGAAGTGGTAAGACTAGAACTTTAGCGGGGGCTCTTTCAAGGCTTAACAAACCGTTAGTTAATATTGTTACATTAGAAAATCCTGTTGAAATCAGAATAGAAGGGGTGAATCAAATACAGGTCAACCCCGATATTGGTTTAACTTTTGCAAGTGGTTTAAGATCTATTTTAAGACAAGACCCTGATATTGTTATGGTCGGTGAAATTCGTGACCAGGAGACAGCTAAGTTAGCTGTTGAAGCTTCTTTGACGGGGCATTTGGTTCTTGCGACTTTGCACACAAACACTGCAGCTGCAGCAGTTGCTAGGCTTGTAGAGATGGGTGTTGAACCCTATCTTGTAGCTTCTACGCTTAGGAATGTTGTCGCTCAAAGATTGCCTCGTAAAATTTGCAGAAATTGTATTGAAGCTTATGAGGCTCCGGAAGAAGTGGTAAAAGATATACAAAATGTTCTTGGTACTATACCGAATTTTGAACTTTTTACATACTTGCAAAATGTTTGTTCAGCAATGAATGAACAGTCACAAAAAGACGATTTTAAACTAATTTGTCCCACTCAAGATGAAAAAGGCAACAAAAAGATTTATCTTTACCGAGGTAAAGGATGCGCGAAGTGTTCGTACAAGGGTTATGCTGGACGCACAGGTATTTTTGAAGTATTGGTTATTACTGAACAGATGGTGCCTATTATATTAAAAAATGGTTTGTCCTCAGAATTAGAGAAAATTGGAAGACAAGAAGGTATGTTGCAAATGATTCAAGATGGTTATTTAAAAGCTTTAGAGGGTAAGATAACTATAGAGGAAGTTTTGAGGGTTGCTCAAGATTAAGTTTGTAATTTTGCTTAAATTATAGTATCTTATATTTAATTAAGAATTAGAAAATATGACTGCTCAAAATCAAACACAAGACGTACAAAGTCCTGTTAATAATCAACAGCAACAGCAGAATGTTCCTGCTGTTAAAACTTCGAATTATCCATATTCCATGGATTATCTTTTTGATTTAGTAATTTCAAAAAATGCTTCAGACTTACATTTAACTTCTGGTTATCCCGCAATGATTAGGATTGATGGTGTTTTAGTCCCTGTCGGGTCTGAAGTTTTAACACAGGAAAAAACTTCGGAACTGGTTAATAGTATATTGAATGAGAGCAAAAAGGAACTTTTGGATATAAATAGAGAGGTTGATTTCGCTTATTCGCATCAAGGTAAGGGTCGATTCAGAATCAATGCTTTTTATCAACAACAGACTATTTCCGCTGCCCTAAGATTAATTCCAGATAAAATTAAATCTATTGATGAATTAAAATTGCCTACTACTTACTATCGATTAACAAAACTTGGTCAAGGCTTGGTTCTTGTTACTGGTCCTACAGGTCATGGTAAAACTACTACCCTTGCTGCTATGTTGCAAGAAATAAATCAGAGTCGTCCAGTGCATATAATTACAATTGAAGACCCCGTCGAATACATATTACCTAAGGGTAAAGCTATGGTTGATCAGAGGGAAATGCATGACGATACTCATTCTTGGGAAATAGCTTTGAAGAGTGCTATGAGACAGGATCCAGATGTTGTTTTGGTTGGTGAAATGAGAGATTACGAAACGATTGCAGCTGCAGTTACATTGGCAGAAACGGGACATTTGGTTTTTGCGACTTTACATACCAACAATTCGGCTCAGACAGTTGATCGTATAATTGACGTTTTTCCTGAACATCAGCAGGCTCAAATTAGGGCCCAGCTTTCAAATA
>CAZELS010000095.1:0-1516 GCA_964513165.1 uncultured Candidatus Saccharibacteria bacterium | reverse complement strand
TATGTTTAGGTTCTCTTTACAAACAAACAGAAAAAAGCCTTTATGAAATTGCGGCTTGGAGTATGCATAAAATGAGCGAAGAAGGTAGAATTGTTTGGATTGGAAATAGCTATTTGGATAAAGGTTTTGGTTTTCGTTTAGAGAAAATTTTAAGAGAGATGGGTTTTGAAAATGAATTTCATATGTATATGCTACCTTGGATTCGCTCATTTCGAACTTAATTAACTTCTGATATACTCAAATATGGAAAAATATGACCTCATAATCGTAGGTTCTGGACCGGCAGCATACTCTGCTTCTGTTTACGCTTCACGATATAAAATCAATCATCTAGTTATTGGTGCTATGCCTGGAGGGACAGCGAGTTCAGCTCATCGTATTTGTAATTTTCCAAGTTATGAAGAGATTTCTGGCTTGGAGCTTATGATGAAAATGCGAAAACAAATTTCAAGTTATGGAACGAAAGAGATTATGGATAAAGTAATAGGGATTTCAAAAAATGGCGAAGAATTTGTTGTTAAAACTGAACAAAACGGTGAATTTAAAACTTCTTGTGTTTTGGTAGCTGTTGGAACTAAAAGAAGAAAATTAGGTTTAGCTTCTGAAAAAAAATATGAAGGAAAAGGCTTGTCATATTGCGCTACATGTGATGGTATGTTTTTTAAAGAGAAAGAAGTGGCTGTAATTGGTGGCTCAGATGCTGCGAATATGGCTGCTGTGTATTTATCAGACATTGCGAAGAAGGTTTACATAGTATATAGGGGTGAGCAGCTTCGTGGTGAGCGATTGTGGATCGATGAGGTTATGGCGAGCAAGAATGTAGAGGTTATCTTTAATGCGAACGTTGTTGAGCTTCTAGGGGAGAGTGGTTTAGAAAAAATTCGTTTAGACAAAGATGCTGTGGAATTGTATGTTGAAGGTATTTTTGTTGAAATTGGAAGTGATCCGTTATTGGATTTTGAACTAGGTGTAGATTTAAACGAAAATGGATATATTGTTGTTGATGACGCTCAGAAAACAAGCATAGATGGTATTTATGCAGCAGGGGATATCACTACAAATTCAAATGGTTTTCAACAAGTAGTAACAGCCTGTAGTGAAGGGGCTATTTCTGTGAATTCAATATATTATTGGTTAAAGAGGATTTAGATACTCTTTAAGAAATTTTCCAGTCCAACTTTTTTCATTTTTAATCACATCATCTACAGTTCCCTTAGCAATTATTCTTCCTCCTTTATCTCCTCCCTCAGGACCTAGATCAATGATCCAGTCTGCGAATTTGATTACATCTAAATTATGCTCAATTACGATTACAGTGTTTCCTTTGTTTACGAGTTGTTTGAGAACAACGAGTAGTTTGTCGATATCGTGAAAGTGTAGCCCTGTTGTTGGTTCGTCGAGAATATACACAGTGTCGTCTTTTACAACTTTTGAAAGTTCCTTTGCTAATTTAATACGTTGAGATTCTCCTCCAGAAAGAGCTGTCGCAGATTGTCCAAGTCTAATGTATCCAAGT
>CAZELS010000094.1:0-3189 GCA_964513165.1 uncultured Candidatus Saccharibacteria bacterium | reverse complement strand
GTTCGGGACGCTGAGGTCGGGGGTTCAAATCCCCCCATCCCGACCAGACAAAAATTTGCAAATTTCTGATTGAAAATTGAGGCTCGTTGGGCAAATTTTAGGTGGGGCAAAATTTGCAAAGATTTACAGCAAGAGAAAGTAGTTTTTTTATTTTCGCGTAATCATATATTTGTAGATCAGTCTCAAATTAAAGAGAAAGTTATGAAAGAACTAAAATTAAGAGGATGTAGCCAAAAGAAAAGCATATCTACAACATATTGAATGATACAGTAGTTACTTTGCTAAAAGTCTAAAAGAGCTTGATGAAAAAGGAGGGAATGAAAATGAAAGTAAGATTACAGCCTGTAGCTTTGGCGCCTAAGAGTAAAGATATTTCTCAACTGCCAGTATTAGAAGTAGAAACATGGATAAAAGGACCACATAAACCAAGAGATGTAGAAAGATTGAAAGAGTTGCCTGAAGAAGATGTGAGTATTGAAAAACTTGCTAAAAATTATAGTTTCCTGGAAATTCTTCCTTCACAAAAAGTTGAAAAAGTAGGTGATATCGATAAACTTCCCAGAGATGTATCTGCCTATATCATAAGTGGTGTTTTTGGATTGGTATTTGATTTTGGATTAGTTGCGGAAATAGCTAAATTGGGAAAGGTTATTTTACCTCTCTGGGATAATTGGGGATATGGATGGGAAGGAAGATTTATTAGAGAAGCAACTGAAGAAGGAGAAGGCGTATGTTTTGTGCCATTTGGTGCTCAGGATATCAAGAATATTTTATATGTCCTAAGAGCTTATGCCTTTATAAGAGGAATGAGGACTTTATATATAGGAGATATTCCTTCCAATAGTGTTAAAGATGCGAACTATGATTTCGCAGATTTAGAAAAAAGGTTTGGTATGCAGTTTATACATCTTGGATTTGAAGATTTATCAAAAGCAATCAAAGAAGCAGGTGATGATGAAAGTGAAAAGATAGCAAATTTGTGGAAGAAAAATGCAGAAATTCTTGATGGCAGAGAGGAGAGACTGATAAGGTATGCAAAGACATACATAGCGTTGAAGAGTTTATTAAGTGAGTATGAAGCAAATGCCCTGACAGTAGACTGTGCTTTTCTTCCTGATGTAGAACTTGTGCCATGCTATGCATTCGGAGTTCTGGCAGATGAAGGGATACCTGCAGGATGTGAGGGGGATACATCTGCCCTTTTGACAATGAGTATGCTAATGGGTTTATCAGGAAAGTCTGCGTTAATGGGAAATCTGTTTTCAAATACTACACATAACGATATAGAAAATAATGTAATTGTAATAAACCATGATGTTGTTCCACCTTCTATGGGAGATGGGAAAATAAAATTAAGAGATTTCCATGCATCTAAGATGGGGCTTACTGGATTTACGAAACTTAAAAAGGGGAAAGAAGTGACTGTAAGTGGAATGGATAGAAAGACAAAGAGACTCTGGTATAGCAAGGGAGAGATTGTCTGGACAGAAGATACAACCCATTGCAGGACAAGTATTGGAATAAAAGTGAAGAATGCAAAGAGGATTGGGAGAGAAGGGTTTGGACACCATCAGTCAATTGCCTATGGTAATTTTTCTGACAAGATTGAAATGCTTTCTAAAATATTGAAAATTGAGGCAATTGATCTGGGGTAATAAAAAATTACTAGGTAAAATAGAACATAACCCAAATTGTAACTTTTTCCCTAAAAACAGCCTAATTGGCAGGTCAAATGATGTATATTTATTAAGTCTAACTTTATACCTTCAAATGCTGTAAATACTCACTGAACTGTGTCCACTTTCTCTTTTCCAAAATCACCTTTCCATTACCCCTTTGCCAAATGGGGATAAATTGGGATTTATAGGATAGCATCCTCAAGGGGAGGAATAACGCTGTTGAGTGAATACTCATCATTATATTTTTATACCATTGAGAGGAGCATATTATGAAAAGTACTCTTTTGATGCTTATATTTCTGACTGGGATATTGAACTTTAGATTCACATCTGGTCAAACAGATATCTATAGTTGTATGTACCCCCTGTTGCCTCACATAAAAAAGTACTCGAAATTATATTCGTTGCCTAAAGTAAAAATGTATTCTAAATAAATCTAATGTATTAGGTATAAATGTAGCTATAAGGTTCCTCATTCTCTTTCATGTCCTTAAGTCATTAATAGTTGTTTTATCTATTGAGGGCTGGAAGGCAAAATCAAAGTTTCCAATATTTTTAGAATATGGGAACTTTTCATCTAAGTATATTTTCTTAAAACTATTATCACTTCTATTATCAAGGTAGAGATATTTATAGATTGGGAAGGAATTACTGTAAATGAGTATAAAAATGCGAAACTTGAAATAAAGAGGGCACTTGAAGATGGGGTAATTATAATTGTAGTAACTAAAGATCATCTTATGAAGGTGTATATTCCAAGAGAAGTACTATCTGTACTACTGAAAGATTGCTATTACGAAGTATGCAGATTATAATGAAATGACAATAATGACAACTAAGCCCTGGACTCTTTGCAATTCATCACATTGCTCTCCACACTGTTGCTCACTTAACAATGGCGTATCTGGCTTCACTAACAATTCGTCCAAATTCCCTCGCTAAAGCTCGGGAACTTCGGATATATCCCCAGCCGTTATAGCAAATGGCAACTGAGGTATAATATGACTGAAAAAATTCTTTTTACATGGAGTGGTGGCAAGTATAATGCCATGGCTCTTTATGAATTACAGAAAACTAATAGTTATGAAATATCAGCATTGCTAAAAACTTTAACAGAAGACTATGATAGAGAAAGTATGCATGGTGTTCGGCGGGTTCTTCTTGGACAACAGGCAAAGTCTTTAGGTATCCCACTCGAAAAGGTCTATATCTTGAAGGATACATATTCAAAGGGAAGTTACTGCCAATCTCTATGACACTGGCTATACAGCTTCTTTCACTTTGACTGGATTACGTCAGAGTCAAAGCTAAATATAGCCTGAAAACGTTCTATGAAATAGGAATTTTTGAAACTTTTGATTTTTTGGATATCAGTTTAGAATTCAAGTTTAGAAATAATTTGAAAATTTTACTCATACCCAAAATTTGCCTGTACAAAAATAATCTACTACCATAAATTCGCAAAGTTACGACTGGTAGCACTTAGTCCGCTAATTGAGACTATTTTTAA
>CAZELS010000093.1:0-1785 GCA_964513165.1 uncultured Candidatus Saccharibacteria bacterium | reverse complement strand
TTTTTTTTATTTTTTCTTCAAAATTTCCCGACAAGACGCACGTTCCCACTGCTTTTTTTACTATGCTGCTGTTCGTTTAAATATGCGATAAGGATGAATTCTTTTGTCAAACAACTGTTTTTCTCTTTCTTGTCTTGTTCTTGCATCAAATGTTGTGTAAATATATACTCTTTCTTTATTACAAACTGTACAAACAAAAGGATTTTCACCTTGCCAGTCTTCCTCTAATTCTTCAATATTGTTTGTTCTATTATCAAGATATTCTTCTTTAATAGTACTTTTTGTTGTATATAATCCATAATATCTAACCAATCTGAAATATGGGAGAGGGACATGCTGCAATAGTCTTGGGAAAAACTCTCTGTAGTGGAGTTTTTCAATTTTTTCAACTGGTTTTTTATCCTTGTCAATAGTCTTATAGTCTTTATACCTGAAACTTATAAAATCTCCGTCTATTTCAGTTATTTTATATTCACTAATGCATGCTCGCTTCGAATATCTTCCAATATACCTGATTACCGCCTCAGAAGTTTGCATAGATGGTTCAAAGTTTACAATCCATTTTGTTTTGTTTATATGCTTTAAAAACGAACGGAAAGCTATTATGTTAGTAAAATTATGTTTAAGAGTTTTATTGTCAAACATTTTTACCAGCTCATCTTCAAACTTACATCGAAACTTTTTAGCAAAGAAATCTAATTTTACAAAATCTCCTTTTATTTCTTTAAGTTCTCCGGTTTCCTGTGAAATCCCGCCCCATGACATAATCATATGTACATGAATATGCTTTTTCTTAGTTTCTCCAAATGTGTGAAGCACCGATATTACTCCAATCTTTAGTTTATGTTTATGTTCTGCCCAGTCTTTCAACGTGTCTGAAGCTGTCCGAAATAAAACATTTAATAAATGTTTACCATTTGTGTCAATCAAAGGAAATAACGCATGTGGTAAAGTAAAAACAACATGACGGTGGGGTACATTCAATAACTGAGATTTCATTTTTTCAGCCCACTTCATTGTGTCTCTCCAACTGCATGTAGGACAAAATCTGTTTTTACAATTATGATAAATCTCTTTGACTTCTCCGCATTCTTCACAAGCATAATGATCAACTCCCAAAACAGCCGTGCGACAATTTCTAATGGCATTTACAGCTTTATACTGCTCGTACCTCAAAGGTTTGTGATCTTCTTTGAGATAATTCTCCCAATGAAGATTGAAAAATTCAGCTAAAGTATGTTTCTTTTCAAATTGCAAAACAAACTGTATCGTGGTTTGAGCAAAGTTAATTTAAAAATATTAATTTACAAATTGTTAAGCTTTAAAACTTTTGGATATGTGAAAATTCTGTGCTTAAATAGACTATATTCCTTTTCTTATTTGTCCAGCAAGCAACATGTCTTCAATCTTTTCCTGTCCGTAATCGGTAAAAACTAATTCTAAAGTTGCACCACACTTGGGACAGGATGGTTCTGGAATAAACTCTAAATCTTCCGATTCGTTTAAATAAATGTCATTGTAAGAAAAGGTAAAAATGTTTAAGCAGTTGCCACATGAAAACTCAACATCCTTTGTGGGTGCCTTAATACTACCTGAAAGTCTTTTTCGAATTTGATCTGAAAATTTTCCCATAATTGTTACTTTTAATTTAGTATGTTGTGTCAAAATCAGTAAGTATAAGTAGTGGAATTAGATTTTGCAATGTGTTGCTGATCGTGTAAGTGCTTGATGTGCTTTGCTTTAGCATTGTGTACAACGGTTCGCAGCTTGGCATAGTAGCGGGTT
>CAZELS010000092.1:0-2823 GCA_964513165.1 uncultured Candidatus Saccharibacteria bacterium | reverse complement strand
TGTGGAGCTGAAACAACTAAGAGAAATATCAGCCAGTGGATTGTGAAAATAACTGATTATGCTGACAAGTTAATTGATGGTTTGGAGAAGACCCAATTTATTGAAAAGGTTAAAGCTGCGCAAATTAATTGGATTGACAAGAAAGATTGGATTGATATTACTTACGAGATTAAAGGGTTAGGAGAAAAAATTACTGTGTCTACAACTAGGCCAGACACGAATTTCGGTGCAACATTTGTTGTACTTGCTCCAGAACATGAATTAGTGCAGAAGATTCTTGATGGTAAGGTCAAAGTAAATGAAGATGTAAATGCCATAAAAGAATATGTTAAGTCTTCTTTACGAAAATCTGAATTAGAAAGACAGAAAGATGTTTTAGGTAGGAAGAAGACAGGTGCTTTTACTGGTCTTTATGCATTGAATCCATTTAATGGTAAGGAAATGCCAGTATGGATTGCTGATTTCGTTCTTTCTTCTGTTGGTACTGGTGCTGTAGTTGGTGTTCCAGGGCATGATGTAAGAGATTTTGAATTTGCACAACAATTTAATTTACCCGTTATTAGAGTTGTAGAAGGTAAGGATGGGGAAAAGGGTGAGATTGATTCTGTGGAAAAGGTATATGAAGGTGAGGGTGTTGCTATGGCATCTGAGTTTTTGAATGGTCTTGATACGCCGAATGCAATAAAAGAAATGATGGAATATATCGAAGAGAAAAATCTTGGAAAGAAAACGACCAGGTATCATTTAAGAGATTGGATATTTAGCAGGCAACACTATTGGGGTGAACCTATTCCTATGATTTCATGTGCTAAATGTGGTTGGGTGTCTGTACCAGAAGAAGATTTACCTGTCTTACTACCTGAAGTCGAGAACTATGAGCCAACAGATACAGGGGAAAGCCCTCTGGCTAAAATGCTCGAATGGGTAAATGTGGTTTGTCCTAAATGTGGAGGGCCAGGCAAAAGAGAAACTGATACTATGCCGAATTGGGCTGGAAGTGATTGGTATTTCATAAGGTATGCTGATCCAAAAAACAATCAGGCAATTGCTGATTTTGAAAAAATGAAGTATTGGTTACCCGTGGATGTATATATTGGTGGAGATGAACATAATACTTTACATCTTTTGTATTCCAGATTTATATATCAATTTTTGCACGATTTGAAAATTGTTCCGACTTCAGAGCCTTATTTTAAGCGTCTTTCACATGGAGTGATACTTGGTCCAGATAATCAGAGAATGAGCAAATCTAGGGGCAATGTAGTTGTTCCTGATGATATTGCAAACAAGGTTGGTGCGGATGCTACGAGAACTTACTTAATGTTTATGGGGCCTTTTGACAGTACTATGGCATGGAACGAAAGTTCCTTGTTGGGAGTTAAAAGATTTTTTGAAAGAATATATTCTTTTGTTTCGGGTAATTTAAAAGATTTTTCCGACAAAGATTCTGATGAAGTTTTTAAGAAAAGAAATCAAACGATCAAGAGTATTACAGAGGCTTTAGAAAAATTTCATTTTAATACTCCAGTAGCTAAATTAATGGAATTTTTGAATTTTCTAGAAACTGTTGAGAAGAAAGATATTTCTAAAAAGACAGTAGAAGATTTTCTAAAACTACTTGCTCCATATATGCCATTTTTAACAGAGGAGTTGTGGGAGAAAATAGGGGGTTCCTATA
Source organism: uncultured Candidatus Saccharibacteria bacterium (assembly GCA_964513165.1). Taxonomy (GTDB): domain Bacteria; phylum Patescibacteriota; class Dojkabacteria; order SC72; family T1SED10-24; genus CAZELS01. Next base: position 1,145 of record CAZELS010000092.1, on the reverse strand, counting down.
GTATCCACAATCAAGAATGGCCTGCGTTTGATGAGGCATCTTTGATTGAAAATACAATAGAGTTGCCGATACAAATTAATGGTAAGGTCCGTGGCAAAATCAATATTTCAAGTAATATTGGAGAAGAAGAATTGAAAAAGGAGATTTTGGAGAACGAAATATTCAAAAAGCATATAGTTGGAGAAGTCCGCAAATTTATATACGTAAAAGGTAAAATAGCTAATATTGTTTGCAATTAAAAATGAATGCAGGAAGTTTTTTTAAAGACAATGCAAAAATATTCTTACCCATATTGGGTCTTGTAATTGCTGTAGTAGCTTTAGTATTTGTTACTACTGAAGTAGATCTTTTCCCATATCCAGCTCTTGATACCCAAAAGACTAAAACATATGAGGAAGCGCCTTCGATTATTCTTGAAGAAAATACAAATTACCAAGCAATTGTCCAGACTAGTATGGGTGATTTCACTATTAATCTTTTTGAAAATCTTACACCTAAGAATGTAAACAATTTTGTTTTTCTTTCAGAAGAGGGTTTTTACAAAAATCTTGATTTTCACAGAGTTGTTTCTGGATTTGTAATACAAACAGGTGATCCTGGAACAGGTAATCCTGGATATTTTATCGATGATGAGATTAGAGGTGCGTTAAAATTTGGTGAATATTCAGTAGCAATGGCGAATGAAGGGTCGACAAATACTAATGGCTCTCAGTTTTTCATAACTCTTAAAGGTAGCGATTTTTCTCATTTAGATGCAAATCATACACTGATTGGTGAAGTTATCGATGGTATGAATGTTGTAGAAAAAATTGGTGAAGTTAAAACTGATGAGAATCAAAATCCCGTAAGACGCGTTTATGTAAAAGACATAGTTATATTAAAAGAAAGTAAATAGTTAGAGAATTTTCACATATTTCCAATATGATTTGGTATGTCAAAAACATACTACATTTTCCTTGTTTTAACAGGTTTTGTTTGCCTTGGAATAGGCTATTTTCTAACTTCTTACTTTCTTTGTTCATGTGAAGAGAAAAAAGGAAATTTTTTAAAAGATGTGGTAGGTGAGTTTAGTACTGAAAATTCAGAAAGTTGCGATTTTTTTGTAGACGTAAGTGGTGCTGTAATGAATCCTAGCGTAGTTTGTG
>CAZELS010000091.1:0-3496 GCA_964513165.1 uncultured Candidatus Saccharibacteria bacterium | reverse complement strand
AGGATGTTATAGAAACAAATGAAAGCTCTTGTATTCGTGGTGTTTTTCTTCTTCCGAAAACATATTCTGTACAAGGTGATTTTAAATTAGAGTACAGTTTCAAAGACTGGTATAGCGTAGTAGCGAATGAATTATGTATTGTCTCAACGGAGTTACTTGATGAAAATGAAAAATTTGATGTTTCAATAAATTTCTTAGGGCAGTATGGAGTTGAAATTTTGAATAAATCAATAGAATTTTCTACTGAATCTTATCCAAATATTGAGAAAGTTCCAGTTGATGAAATATATGGTGTCAAGGATGGGATTGTTGTTGAATTAGATAAAGATCAAAAAGCTTTAGAATACTATCTATCCGTCGAGGATAAGGAAGTAAAATGTAAAAAGGAGAACATTAAGCTGTTGTGTGATCTTCAAGCTTTGGATCTTCAGCAAGGTTTTGAATATGATTTAAATATTTTTAGTAAGTATAAATCGGAGAAAGTAAAAGATTTTGAATCATTTAAAATTCGCACACCCGAACCTATTGTTGTACAGAGCAGCAGTATTGCTCAGGGATCGACTTTGTACCAAGAATTATCTTTGATAAAGATCATCTTTAATAAAGAATTTAACCCTGAAGTGAATATCCTTCTTGAGAATGATGAAGGAGGCAATATTGAATTTGAATTTTCTGTTGATGGTCAGGAACTTTCTATCCAAACAGTCGAGAAGATTAAGTTTGGGACTAGTTGCAAATTATTGATTCAAGATGTTAAAGGATTGGACGGAAGCTTTCTCGAAGAAAATTATCTGTTAAATTTCAGCGTTGTTGAACAACGTCCACAAAGTTGGTGGAATTATCCAGCAGAGATTGTTCTAACAAGCAAATCAGGAGATGATTTACTTGTCGTTGTTAGTAAAAAATACAAATTACCTGATACTTACGCACCTTCAGATTTAGTGCAAATCAATGCTTTTGGTATAAATGCTGTAGGGACTATGTATTTAAGAGCTATTGTTGTTGAAAATTTAAAACAATTAATGCAGGTAGCACAGGCTGAGGGAATAAATCTTTTCATTAAATCTGCTTACAGATCATACGCAACACAAATTTCTACCTATCAGTATTGGGTAAATTACAATGGAGGTAATGTCAACTTAGCAGATCAGGTTTCCGCTCGCCCTGGACATAGTGAACATCAATTAGGTACAACAGTGGATTTTGGCTCAGATGAAGGGGTTGCATTTAACAATAGTCTTGCCGCAATATGGTTAGCAAACAATGCGTATAGATATGGTTTTGTGCTAAGCTACCCAAGAGGTTCAGAGAGTATTACAGGATTTACATATGAGGGTTGGCACTATCGTTACATTGGTATTGAAAATGCTGCTAGACAAAATGAAAGTGGGCTTGTACCTCTTGTATGGTTACAACAGCAATAATCTAAATTAGCTTAGACTCTTTTGCTAATACTATCCCAAGAATATTTTTCTGATTTTCGAAATCTCCGATGCATAATTCCTTGCCTTTTGAATACAAGACTAAATTTCCTTCTTGTGGTTTTGTCCTGATAGAAATGTAATACACACCTTCTTCCTTGTCAGATATTAAATTACTGGATAGGGCAAAAACTCCTTTGTCTTTTGAGTAAATCCATTGTGGGCATGTATAAAAAAAGGTTGTATTCTCAACACTGAAATCTTTTGGAATTTTTGTAAACAGAGGTATTAAATTAATACTATTTGCATTGTTGTCATTTTGTAACAAATCACCTACGGAAACATTCAAAACCTTTGATATGGAATCAATTCTGTTGTAAGGCTCATTGATACCTCTCTCATATCTTGAAACCATCTCCCATGTCACACCAATCTTGTCAGCAAGTTGCTGTTGAGTTAGGTTATTTTCTTCACGATAGTATTTTATTTTTTTGCCGAGCTTTGAAGACTTCATATATGTGAAATTCTATTAGATATTAGAAGATATAAGTATAGAGGCTAGATTCTTCTTTAAGAATTAAAATTCTATGCCGAAGTGTAAAATAAGGAGTGATGAACAAAAATATTTTTGACAACCTAACCTTAGAAATCGTTGATTTACTTGAAGAGATGTATGCTACATCAAGAAGGGATGAACTGTCATATGAGGATTATATAAAGCTTTGTGCTGTTTTGAAAATTCTTAGCCAAGAACAAGATCCCTCCAATGATCTTTAAGCCACTTTTCTGAAAGCTCTAAATCTTTACCAAGCCCTCTGCTTTTTAATTCTTTGTCTATGATTTTACCTTGATGAGGAAATTTGTATTTTTTTTCTAACGGAGAGTTAAAACCATGACTGTAGTGTACTAATTCATGAGCTAAAGTCGTTTTTACAACGTATTCTGGTATTTGGGGCATTGTAAAATATCTAGTCAGTATTATTAATGTAATTCTTTCATCGTCTTGAATTTTATGGTCTTTCTCGAATTTTTTGTAAATGCTCTTTATCCCTCTTAAATCTTTGGACCATTTTATACTTCCTAGCCGTTGTTTTGAAAATTTCCCAAATTTTACAATAACGAGATTCTTTCTTGGAACATCAGGAAAATATGTTTCCCAAATCTCATAGAGCATTTCTTGCAGATTCTTTTGGCAAGCTTTCATGAGGACCAAATATTTCAAATATTGTTTTAAAGCTTATGATAACATAAAAAATTTTTAGGGTCTTGACATAAATTCTGGCACTCGGTACAATTAAGTGCCAATTATTTAAATTTTAAAATTCAAAATTATGACAAAAATGACACTTTGGAATCCTTGGGGAATAGCTCCTAGGGACTTTTTTGATTGGGAAGATGACTTTGATGTTTCTTCTCTTTCAAACGTTCAAATGGATCTTTATGAGGAAGGAGATAACGTTGTCGCCGAAGTAAAGGCTCCTGGTTTTGAGAAAGACCAGTTAGATATTAGGGTTGAAGCTAATCAACTAACTGTCTCTGGCAAAGTTGAGGAAGTTAAGGAAGACAAAGACAAAAAGAGAAAATATTACAGAAAGGAAATGAGAAATCTTTCCTTTACAAGAACCTGTGATCTTCCTGTGTCTGTTGATGCAAATAAAGCAGATGCTAGCTTCAAAAACGGTGTTCTAAAAGTTATACTTCCAAAAAAAGAGGAAGCTAAACCAAAACAAATTCAAGTTAGACTTGATAAGTAAAGTTTTGCTTGTTTTCTCCATAGGATAAGTAGTAAGATGGTGTAGTAAATTACACCATCTTTCTTTATGTTTTGGTCTCGATTAAACCTTTTAGTACGTACTACAAAATACTATTACAGTATTAGCCCTTTTTTAGCTGTAACTAAAGAAGTTTCGCAAATTGCAAGTACTTTAATAGGTATATACAGCATTTTTGTAGCTGGTAAATTTATTGATGGTACAGTATCTGTTCTAACGGATTGGCAATCTTTTTCTTTAAAAGACTATTTTGTAACTGATTCTTTTCACTATTTAATTCTTGGCCTCATTCTTTGGTGCTTT
>CAZELS010000090.1:0-2093 GCA_964513165.1 uncultured Candidatus Saccharibacteria bacterium | reverse complement strand
GGAATTCTTCATGTTGCTCCAGCTTTTGGTGCAGAGGACCATGAGCTTGGTTTGAAGCATGGAATTAGTGGTATTGCGGATATTGATGAGAAGGGAATTATGACAGTTGGGAACTTTAAAGGAAAGTATATTCGTGATGCAAATGAGGATATTGTCGCTGAAATGGAAAAATCCGGCTCTTTGCTTCGCTCAGAAATATATACTCACCGTTTACCATACTATCGAGGTAAAAACCCATTGATATATATGGCTCAGGATTCATATTTAATTGACGTTCAGAGTATTAAGGACAAAATTTTGAAATTAAATGAAAATGTTAATTGGTACCCACCTCATTACAAACACAAAAGATTTGCTAATACTGTAAAAACTTCTCCAGATTGGAATATTTCTAGAACTAGATATTGGGCTACGGTTATGCCGATATGGGAAAGTGAAGATGGAGAGCAGATAGTTGTTGGAAGTTTTGATGAAATGATGGAATATACTGATCAGATTGAAAGAAGAGTTGAGGATGGAGAGGTTCGCTACTATCTTGAAGACGAAAAACTCCATTTACATCGTGATATGTGTGACAAAATTGTTTTTGAGAAAGACGGTAAAAAATATCACAGAATACCAGAAGTACTAGATTGTTGGATTGATTCTGGTTCTGTTCCTTTTGCTGAACACGGCTATCCTTTTAGAAACAAGGATGTTTTTGAAAAATCTTTTCCAGCAGACTTCGTAGTAGAGTATTCTGGTCAAATACGTGCGTGGTTCGCAATGCTTTTTAGAGTTTCTGCAGCAATTTTTGACAAGGAGCCGTTTAAAAATGTCCTTTGTCATGGAGTTTTGACTGGTAAGGATGGGCGTAAAATTAGTAAATCGTTTAAAAACTTTGTAGATCCAAAAGAAGTTTTAGAGAAAACAGGAGGAGAAGCTATGCGTTTGTATTCCATGTCTTTGCCGGTAATGTCTGGTGGAGATGCTGTTTGGGATGATGAGGCTTTGAGAGATCAGGTAAAAAACATTTTAATTCCAATTTGGAATACATATCGATATTTAACACTCTATGCAAATCAGCATAATTGGGGACCTGAGGATACAGAATATATTGAGAACAGTGTGCTTGACAGATGGTTGAAAGCTTACATGGATGATGTTAGTTTACAATATTCAAAACATCTCGAGGAGTACAATATTCCTGCTTCTGTTAAATTAATCCAGCCAACAATTGATGCAATATCTAGCTGGTGGATTAGGAGATCTAGGGATCGTTTTGCTAGTGGAGATGCAGAGGCTTTGCAGAATTTGTATGCTTGTCTTGTTCAATTTTCCAAAACTTTTGCACCACAAATGCCATTTCTTACGGAATCAATATATCAAAACCTTGTTGTAAGCCCTAGGGTTGAAAATGCTTTAGAATCAGTCCATCTTGAGCTTTTCCCAGAGCCTTTTGATATTGATCGCGTTCTTCTTGAGGAAATGAATATTGTTCGAAATGTTTGTTCTTTGGGTCTTAACTTACGAGAAGAAAACGCTATGAAGTTGAGACAGCCTTTAAGTAAAGCGTATGCAAATATTCAAAACCCTGAGCTTTTGAATATTGTGAAGGAAGAGTTAAACGTAAGAGAAGTGGAATATGTAAAGAGCGAAAAGGATATTCCAAAAGATGTTGTTTTCAAAAAAGAGGGGGATGATTTAGTTGCCTTGGATGTTAAATTAACGGAAGAATTAAAGGAAGAAGGGTTGTACAATGATCTCGCTCGTATTCTTCAAAATCTTCGAAAAGAAAATGGCTGTGAAGTAGGGCAGGAGGTTGTTGTGGAATATGTTTCTGATTCAGAAATCTTTGAAAATTTTGAAAAAGAATTAAAGAAAGATTACAAGGTAAAACTTGTTAAAAAAGACTCTCTCGAGGATTTTAAAAAAGTGAAAGTAGGAGATATAGAAGTGGGACTGAAGTTGATTAAGTAGAAAGTTTTTGACAAAACTTTCCTTTAGAACTAGATTAGTTTAATTATTTGAAAGAAAAAACATATGAAAAAAATATACCTTCTTGTATTTGTTTTGCTTCTGGTTTTGATTGGTGTTATTTTCTTTTTGACGCG
>CAZELS010000089.1:0-1627 GCA_964513165.1 uncultured Candidatus Saccharibacteria bacterium | reverse complement strand
GGTTCAAAATCCTCTTCTAGGAGAAATTCTCCCGATTTTTCACTAAACCAACCTACAGATTCCTCGTCATTCGGAATTAAATCATTACACCATTTTTTTCCTAAATGTTTACACAAAAATCTCTCAAATTGCGTCCAATCTCCATGAGATGGTATCTTCCAACCATCTGGGCAAATTCCTTGGTTCGAAGATTTTGTTTCGTCTTCTACTAACATAGCGTTGTACCAGGTATACAATCCTCCATATTTTTCACAATTTGACTCTTTGTTCTCATAGCACCATTTGTAAGGTTCTGTATTGTCATATGGTTTTTCCTTTTCATCTGGCAACATTTCACCAACATTCATATTTTCTAACATCCAACATTGCCTACCAAACTGCACTGTTTTGTATTCATTTCCCTCCATATCAACAATTTTCATCGTTCCATCTCTACAACCATAGTGTATTTTGTTTGGAACAACTCCTAAGAAAATCAAAAATGCAATTATTAAAACAAGAACAGAAGATGCCACTATTACTATGACTTTTTCTTGTCTACTTTGAAAAGCAGCTTTTTTTCTTTTCATATCAATTAAATTTTTTCTAAAGGAATATATTCTCCTAGAGTTACCTTCTCAATTTTCCCCTCCTTTTTAATATCTCTGTAAAGCAATTGATCTTGTAAAAGAAGGAATATCGTCGCACGATCTTTTTTATCTATGAGAATTAGAAGCCTCGAGGGAACACGTAAGTTAGTATCTATGGCTAATATATTTTGTCCTTTTTTTACAGTAAAGAAAAATGTTTCTAATTGATACCATTCGTACAAAACATCAAGAGTTTCAACTCCCCTTGCAGTTATTGAATGTTTTACCTTTATTGGTTTTGTTGTACCAGCAACGTATATTAAAAAGAGTAATGAAATTATCGCAAACATTAAAGCGTAATGACCTAGGATTGCAAGGAAGAGTATAAAGGCAAGACATACAGCAACGACAATAAGGAAGTTTTTCATTTCAAAACTAAATGGTACCCTTATTGGAGATTCCCATTCAAACAACTTTATTTTCTGCACAATCTCCTGATTCTTTTTAAAGTCCTTAATCTTTATTTTCCCACTTTTCAAACCATCTGCTAATTTCTTTTTTTGTTCTACTATGGCTTTTTTCTTCAATTTCAAAATTTCTTCTTTTTTTTCTCTTAAAATCATTTCACCAGAAAGAATTTTACCAAGATCAGAAATTTCTTTTTCTACTGCAGAATCCTTCTTTTTTACCATTTTTAAAAAGTAAAAGTTATATTGAAATGATACATTAAATGTAATTTTTAATCAAAAGATTAAAACCTTGTCAACAACAAAAGAAAAACTATCAACCCTGCTACAGAAATACCCCAAACTAGATTAAGAATATGGAAAATATTCATAATTACTACAAAAATCATTAAAACAGATATCAATATTCCCCATTTTAAAGAAAAACTAATATTTGGAAATTCTCTAATACCACATGTTAAAAATTTTTGTCCCAGAAAGAAAAGTATGGAAACAAAACCCTGTACAACGAGAAAAAGAAAGAAAAGGACTGCAACAATATTGTACCAATTTAAAGTAGATTCGTTGTCAAAAGGAATAAAATCTTTTTGT
>CAZELS010000088.1:0-2694 GCA_964513165.1 uncultured Candidatus Saccharibacteria bacterium | reverse complement strand
TGGGAAAAGAAGGATACTTTAAAATGCGATAACAAAAAACAATCGAAATGCCTTTATTCAAAAGGCCATTTGGTATTAACGGAATGCTGAATCGGGGCGGGTAAAGACAAGTGTAATGGTTGAACGTAACGAAGCGAGGTCTGCCTGGAAGGCAGGGTGAGTGAAGTGAAGAGAAGCTGTTACTCTTGTGCGCGGTGCCGGAGGTTACTGAATGTAAGGAGTGATCCGAATATGGTCGGAGAAATGACTAAAATGAAGTTACCGGAGGCACTTGGCACATTAAATCAAAAATATTTTAAAGCATAGGCAAAAGCAAGTGTGACGGCTGAACGAAACGGGCGAAGTCTGCTTGCAAAGCAGGGCGAGTACAGTGGAGAGAAGGTGTTACTCTTGCGCGGGGTGCTGGAAGCTACTGAATTGCAAGGAGTGAGGCAAGAACGACTGAATGAAGAGGCTGGAAGTACAGGAATGTTAATCGGGATATTTTTTTGCGGTGGAAAAAGGCAAATATATCTCTGTAATGCAATGAAAGGGATTCTTTTGCTGTGGGGTGCAAAAGGCTTTTCGACCGAGCAGTTGAATTAGCACCGGAAAAAGCGAATCATGAGCGGCGGTGCAGTTGAGACTGAGATGGGAGAAATGCCGGAGCACTGGCACATTAAATCAAAAGTATTTTCCCAGCGCTGGTAAAGGCAAGTGTAACAACCCAACGAAACAGGCGAAGTCAGCTTAAAAAGCAGGGTTAGTTTAGTAAAGAAAAGGAGTTACTCTTGCGTGGGGTGCAGAAAGTTGCAGAATGTATGGAATGAGGTTAATGAAGGCATTTGGAAATTAGATGAGTTGCTTGAAAACCATAAACGGGAGCTGAATAAATGAGTTGTTATTCCGAAGTGGTTTTTGTGATTGATTGGAATTGTGATTGTAAATTGAAAGTTAGGAAATAGAATCGTAGAATTTGGCAAAAAATCACGCATTAATGGGGCAAGTCTTATATTCAAATACATTAAAGATGAAAAATTTCTTAATTCAACGCTTCATTTACTTTTCTTTGAAAAGAATACAAGGAATTCTTAAAATTAATCACTCAAATCACGGAAAAAATTTATTAAATATCTTGCTTAATTTTAATAATTGAAATGGCATTAGGTCAATTAAAATTACTTATGATTGGTTACTATATTGCCAACTCTACTCAATCAATTGTTTCTTTCATACGAACCCATTGAAGTTATCGTTAATAATTACAATAAAAAATTAAAGAATTTAGAGGTCAGTAGTTAAGTACATATTAATTTATCTTGATAAATTTTATCAGCAGCTACCATTTTTCTGACCAAATTATTAAATATGTTCTCTTTCATTAGCGAGCGGTTTATCCTATAACAAAATTCGTTAAGGTAACGATTGATGTTAAACTCACTAACCCAGGAATAGGTAGTTCGGATCCATGATTTTACCTGATGTATCATTGAATGCAGTGCCTTAAAGTTCATACCGTTGTCGCTTTCAATTTGAGTAATGTTATACTGCTCCATTAAAGGCCGGTAACCTTTCCATTTATCAGTAACAATGGCAGCCTGCTGTGAAATATGTTTCTCAAATATCTTTTCTAATTCTTTTGCGGAATAATTATCAATCTTCATGGAGTACATACGTTTAACTTTTCCTTCATCGGTAAGCTCTACGGCGCATACCACTTTCTTTTTCTTGACATGATAGCTTCTGCCAACCTTGCCTTTTTCTTTACCCCCGACAACAAATTCATCCACATGAACATTGCCATCCATCGGATGGTTTTCACTTGATTTCATTGCTTCCCGAACCTTGTGCATGAAGAGCCGTGCTGTTTTTTCTGTAACCCCAAACCGAACTGCAACATAGCTTGCAGAAAGACTTTTGGTCGTGGTGGCCATCTCAAAGCAAATAAAGAAAGCTTTGCGAACACCGAATTTAACTTTGTGAAATAATGTGTTTGCTGTTGCCGACTCTGTATGACTACACTTATTGCAAGTCCGGGAAGAATTGGCTCTAATCTGACCACCAGTGTGTCCGCATTTTACACACTTAAAACCTTCCAACCATTTTAAATAAGCTAAGTATTCAATGCAATCTTCATCCGTTTTGAAGCGTTCAGCAAACTCTATCAGGTTTTGACCTTTAAATAAATCCATGATTCCCTTGTTTCTATTGGATGCTAATATATGCATTTATCTACTGACCTCTAAAAGAATTAATTATAGAACTGATGGAAGAAGATAAAACAACGATTCAAATTAAACACCACAATGAATTTGTAGAGGATCAAGAGATTTGAATCTTTTTTATTGGACATTAGGATTTCATTTTTTAAGATGAAGATGAATTAACAATAACAAAAGTTGCATCTTGAATTTTATACTGAAATTTTGATTGTCTCCTTTGATTGTCAATTGCTATAGTAATATTAAGTAATATTGTATGTTTATTTAAATTTTCACTGGTGTCTATTAATATTTGTTAAAATCATTCGTATATTACTCATGATCAATATGTTTTTCGTCAAAAATCTTGTCGCACTTTTGAACAGATTACCTTTGGTGGTAAACCAAATAGTAGTGTGCAATGAACAGCGGCAAATATGTTTTCAGTCAAATCACCGATTTTCTTCCCAAACGATACTTCGAAAGGCTCGTCATGGCAATATGTAACGATAGA
>CAZELS010000087.1:0-1687 GCA_964513165.1 uncultured Candidatus Saccharibacteria bacterium | reverse complement strand
AAGTTATCTTCGGGTTTCAGTTTACTTGTAAAAAAGACTAATCCAAAAGCAAACAATCCAAAGTTTAATGATTCTGTGAAAAGCGGAGAATGTGTTAATAAAAATGGATTAGTGATTTATTATTCAAATCGTTGCCCTTTTACTGAGTATCATGTATCGACCTCATTGACAGAAACGGCCAAAAAAAGAAAATTATCATTAGAAATTATTAAACTTGATACATTGGAAAAAGCACAATCTGCACCGACACCTGCAACGATTTTTAGTCTATTTTACAATGGAAAGTTCATTACAACAGATTTGAGTGCATGTATGGACAGTAGATTTGATAAAGTAATTGTGAAAAATAAATAATGCACGAACGCACAACACGCGGTCATAAAACATTGCGCGGATAGTGCTATATTTGAACGAAATAACATTTAACGGGCGGCTTAGCGGGCTGATAAGTTTGTGTTTCAAAGTGCGCAACGTTTCATACCGCCACCGTTAGCATCAAGCACATTAAATGTATTATTTAAATTTAAAAAAAGGAGATGTTAAAATGAAAAGAGCACTATTTACTTCCGTTTTACTATTTGGAATTTTCGGTCATATCTGGGCGAACAATCTGATTACAGAATCTTTAGTTGGACATTGGTTTGTTGTTGAGAAAAATTATAATTACTCAAGCGAGGAAAGTGTCAATTATGAAGAAATTTTGATAAATAATTTTGTTTTTAACGAAGATGGAACTGGATTTTGGAAAGTTGAAAGAGAAAAAAAGCATTCTAACGGTAAATCGGAAAAAAATGAAGAAAAATTCAATTACAAGTGGAAGATTTTGGATAAAAAAATAATTTTAGACTTTTATGAAATGAACAGAACATTTGAAAGTGATTTTGATATTTCAGATTCTATTTTAACTTTATCTGACCCTGAAGGAAATAAAAGAAAGTATTCTAAAAAGTAGATTGGAATTATAGCGGTTATGATTGCCAGATGCTAACAATGTATATGCAAAATAGGCGAGACAGTAGTAAAATCAACGGTTGTAGCCCACTTCAAAATGGTAACGTTTTGATAAGTTTGAAGTCCGCAATCGCCTACTTTGCATATACACAACCGTTACCGCCAAGTGTAAAAAGACAGACACAGTGCCATTAATAAACAGAATAAAACAGATTTATGAGTTTCTTAATAATTCCTTGTTACATAAAGACTAAATGGGACATTGATTGCATAATAAGATTACTTGAAAGCGTTCAAAATCAAACACTCAAATTTGAAAAAGTTCTTGTGATTGATGATTTCAGCCCATCTGAGTATCAGTTAAATTCTTTCAATATTGAACATATAAGACTATCCGAAAATGGAGGACCAGCAAAAGCAAGAAATGTTGGTATTGACAAAGCTCTTTCAGAAAATGCAAAACATATATTCTTTACAGACCATGATTGTATTTTAGATTCACAGTGGAACGAACAAATGACAAATTTTCTTGAGAGTACTGAATTTGCTGCTGTTGGAGGAATGACTTTTTCTTATGGAAAGACACTTTATGATTATTACCATGATATTAACGGAACGTTAAATGGTAAGTGGTTACTTCCTGATAAAAAAGAATTATGGTATATGCCTTCACTAAATTTTGGTATAAAAGCATTTGTAGCAGAAGAATTTGTATTTGACGAACGTTTCCCAACAG
>CAZELS010000086.1:0-3826 GCA_964513165.1 uncultured Candidatus Saccharibacteria bacterium | reverse complement strand
ATAAGTACCTTACGGTTTAAATTTTATTTTCTGTTATCTATTAGAACTAGGAAATAAAATTTTATACATACAGCCGTGAGAAATTATCACAGAAGTAATGGCGGTTATCGCCAAAAAAATAGTTATGCGCCAAGAAGATATTCAAACTTTCGAAGTAGAAGATTCTCTTCTAAGGCAAGTACAATACGCATTGATCAATTAATTGCAAAAGCGATTGATTCTGATCCAATTAACATCTATGTAGATGATTGTCAGTGTTCTCAATTTAATGTAAATGATACATTGAAAAGAAATATTCCTAACAAAGGATATACAAAACCGACAAAAATACAGCATAGAGCAATACCTGACATTCTTGAAGGAAGAGATATTTTAGGAATTGCTAATACAGGTTCTGGAAAAACTGCAACTTTTTTGATTCCAATGATTGACAAGATGATGAAGAATAGAGGGAATATTTGCTTAGTTGTTGTACCTACAAGGGAATTAGCTATGCAAATACAAGATGAATTCAAACAACTTTCTAGAGATACTGGTATTCGAAATGTATTGATTATGGGAGGCAATGATATGCGTACTCAGATTAATCTTTTGCGTCAGAATCCTCAATTCATTATCGCTACACCTGGAAGATTGAAAGATCTTTCACAAAGAAATGTCATTGATCTTTCAAAGGTGAACAATGTAATTCTTGATGAAGTAGACAGGATGTTGGACATGGGCTTTATTCAAGATATCCGATATATTGTTGCAAAATTAAACAAAGAGAGGCAATCTCTTTTCTTTTCTGCAACTTTAGATAGAAAAGCAGAGGATATTGCGAATCAGCTTCTTTCTAATCCAATTAAGATTGAAGTTGAAAGTGAATCTCAGGGAAAGAACGTTGATCAAGATGTAGTACGTCTACAGGTAGGTCAAAACAAGATAGAGGTACTTGTGAGTCTTTTAAAGCAAAAAGAATTGGAAAAAGTTTTAGTCTTTACTGCTACAAAAAGGCAAGCAGATACACTTTGTAAAAAATTACAACAATCTCAAATTTTTGTTGAAGCTTTACATGGTGACAAAAGACAAAATCAAAGAACAAGAATCATTGAAAAATTCAAAAGAGGAAGGGTTGATGTTTTAATAGCAACGGATGTAGCTTCAAGGGGTTTAGATGTTGATATGATTTCCCACGTTATTAATTACGACATGCCTCAATCTTACAATGATTACATTCATCGTATTGGAAGAACAGGTAGAGCTGGAAAGAAAGGTTGTGCTCTAACTTTTGTTTAGGGATATATTTAATTTGTAAGGTCTCATTGATATGGATAAAAAAGTCATAGAACTATTAGTTTTACCACCAACGGAAAATATTGAGGAGATAACAAAGGATATTTCAGTTGAGGTTACAAAAGCATATTATTCATTTTTGGAATTTTGTTTTAAAAATAATGAAGCGATAATTCTTTACAAAGGTAGAGATATAAAAACTTTTTCTTTTGTATGGCTTTCTTCTTCTTGGGAAACTAGAGATTTAGCAACAACAGTAAAACTCTATTTAGAAAAAAACAAAATTCCTCATAGTTTTGTGGAACAAAGTACTTCTAAGATAACGGATAGTATGAATTTTGTTTTGAATGAAATCCCCTATCCTGATACGTACTATGTTGAAACATTTGAAACTTTAAAACATTTAGATGCTATTGAAAGTATATGTGGCTATCCATTGATTATGAAAGATTCGAAAGGATTTGGAGGTAATGGATTGAAATATATAGGTTCAAGAGAAGAATTAATAGATGTTGTTTCTAACCAAAAGGAAGATAAAAGGTACTTTTTTCAAAAATTCATAAGGAATGATTACGATTGGGGTGTTTTGGTTGCAAACAACAGAATTATTTCAGCAGAAAAAAGCTATCCGAAAAAAGGAGAGTTTAGAAACAATACATGTATTGGTGCTAAAGAAATTTTTGTTCAAATAGAGGATGTTCCAGAAAATGTTAAAGAGATTGCATTGAAAGCGGGTAAGGCTTTAGGATTACAATGGTCAAGATCTGACATTGTTGTTGACAAGGTTTCAGGTCTGCCCTATTTGCTTGAAGTAAATCGGTTTCCAGGTATTACTAGTGAAAGTAGCGAAGTTGTTGGAGCGTCACAATTTGTTAGGACTTGTCTTCATGGTATGAGTGTTTAAGCCCGTGGCCTATAGAAGAAATGCTGTAAAAATAGTTGACAAAGTGAAACATAGGTGTTAATATTCAGTCAATTAATTACTGTGGTAGTAATTAAGAGAGAGTAGAAGCCGAAATCCAACCAATTTCAACTATTTATTTAGTAAAGGCTTCTTCTTTTGCTTTTTATGACCTATTTTTCCTGATTCCGGTACCTTGAAAGTCCCCTTCCGACTTGTCCATTTTTCAAACTCATCCCTATTAACAAAAGATCTGCAGTTAGAATTAAAACCGCTAATACAGCTACTATTAACACAAAAACCTTTCTTCTTTTTTCAATGTCGTTTTTTTTCATTAATGGTTCTAATAAAAGACGTTCTTAATTCTTTTTCTGTTTTTTTTGAAAAAGTAATATGTAGAGAATTGGTAATATCCCTACTGTATTGAATATTAGTATGCAAACAAACCAAGGTAATTGGTTGTTCCTTCCGGCCTTCCAAAGTGCAATACCTTTCCAAACTAATTCCCAGAGACTTAAAATGAGAATAAAAGGTAGAAGTATTGAAAGCATTTCTAAATCATCCATTTTAAAAAATTCTGAAAAATTAAATAAATAATTCTCTTTATGCTAATATATACTTATGTCAATTGATTATATAGAGAAAATATATTTAGTTCTAGTTATTGTAAGTTTATCTACTCTCGTATACCTGTCTATCCAGGATTTTAAAAGTAAAACTATATCTAGAAATATTACATTTTTGTTACTTTCTGTTGTTTTTCTTTTTAATTCCCTGACCCTACTACTTTACAATTACACTTTTGCATATCAAGCTCTTCTTGGTGGACTAGTTCTAGGAGCTGTTTTTCTCATTTGTGTCTTAATTAGTAAGGAGAAAGCCTTGGGTGTGGGAGATGTATATCTATTCATGGTTATGGGTATGCTTGTTGGTTTAGAAAGGATCTTTTTTGCACTTTCCATAATGGTTTTAAGTGCTTTGTTTTTTACTTTTGTAAAATACAAAAAAATCAATTTCAAACAAAGAATACCACTAGTACCATTTATTACCATTGGGATTTTTTTGACAGTACTTTTTTCTTATTTATTCTTTTGAAGGTATATATCTTAGTTTGTCTCCATTGTAGAAGATATATCGACTTGCAAATGAATATGAGTCTTCTTTAATACTTTCTAAGGAAACTTTATATTCATTTGTAGCAATTGCTTCTATATTGAAATCGCAGTTAATTTCAGACGTTGTGATTAATTTATGCCCTAAGAACTCTTGATTGTGCCTTATATGGTATAGAATCTCTTCCCAGCATGTATGTTCGTTAATGTTTCTTTTATTACTTATTATTGAGCTACTTGAGACATTAATTATATCAATACTAATATTCACTAAATTAATTCCTTGAAGTAGTAAGAAAGGTACTAGAAGTATTACAACGACTAGTGTTATATATGCTTTCATCTGTTTTTTCTCTTTCTTAATCTTCATCACTTATTAAATTAACTAAGGTATTGAAATCATAGCTGATGTTGGCATTGTCCCTGTGTACAAACTTAATACTTATTTTAATTGCAGATAAATTATCAGTTCTATTTATTATCGGCTCTACCTGGAAAGTTTCTACTACAGCCTTGTTATTTGTGATACTTATTATTT
>CAZELS010000085.1:0-3405 GCA_964513165.1 uncultured Candidatus Saccharibacteria bacterium | reverse complement strand
AGCCATTGCAGACCAAGCAAGGACGATTAGAATCCCTGTTCATATGATTGAAACAATAAATAAATACAACAAGGTGAATGCAATTCTCTCAGCAAAACTAGGAAGGAAACCAACAGATACTGAAATTGCTGCTGAAATGGGAATTGAAGTAAAAAAGATTCCTGAAATTGTAAAAATTAATCAGAATCCATCTTCGCTCTCAACTCCTATCGGTGAAGAAAAAGACAGCCAACTTCAAGATATGATTCCGGACACATCTTCACTCTCTCCTGAGGAAATGGCTACTTCTGAATACCTAAGAAACCAAATATCTGAAGTACTTAATGAATTACAAGATAGGGAAAAAAGAGTCTTGGCACTTCGATTTGGTCTAGAGGATGGTATAAACAGGACACTTGAAGAAGTCGGTAGGGAATTTGGAGTTACCAGAGAAAGAATTAGACAGATTGAAGCAAAAGCACTCAGAAAGCTAAAAGAAAAATCCATTGAAAAACAATTAAATGACTACCTTTACTAATCTTTAGTTTCTAAAATAACCGCCTTGTTCTGAAGTTCATGAAATTCTGCTGGTTTGACAACTAATTCTTCTTCTACTTTTTCGGCAATTTTTTCAAATCCAGCTTTGTTAAAATATGGATCGATTGGCTGAGCAAGATTAACGCTCTCAGGTTCAACATCCACATCTACACGCATACCCCCCAAAAATTCACTCTTTAATTCAACCGAGGAAAAATTTACATAAACAATTAAACCAACCCAGGTAAAAATTAATACTAAGGCTATGACTAAAACAATTATCAACCTTTTCAAAATACTCATAAATCTACAAAAATATATTAAATATCAAAATATATAGACTGATTATTCACTCCGTAAATCTGTACCGAGATAGAAAAAAGAAATAATCCCTCCTCGTTAGGTTCATTTTTGTAAGAAACACTTGAGATTGTTGGATACATAGGTAAATTCTCAATATCTTCAAAAAATTTAATTAAATCTATTCTCCTCCCTGATACATGCACCATGGCTGTTATAGGTACAAGAATTTCAAAATCTTCACTAACTATCCTTCTCCTCGTTATATCTGTAGCAATACCAACACTATCTAATCTGAAATTGTTTCCTTTCGCTATTTCTTCAATATTTGCAACAAAAAGTGAATAATCTCCATTGTTCGGTAAAATTAATGTCAAATCCTTCATTTCGGATTTAATCTCCTGGTATTCAGTATTTAAAGCTGTCATATTTTCAATTTTTTGTTGTAATTGATTATCAATTCTACGCTTTTGATTGATTTCATTGTTAATTCTTACTACTGAAACAATCATCATTCTAATCGGAAATGCTACTAAAAGAACAAAAACAACGAGTGTAATGATTATGAAAATCGCTATTTCCCTTCTCTTTCGATTTATAACTGCAATCGCATCATGCGATATTGTTTTTCTACTCATCTATTGTTCCTACTTGATAATTTACAGTAAATTTAACTTCAGAATCAAAATCTCCCTTTTTTTCTAAACTTAATCTAACATCTGAATATACCGGACTTTGTTTTAAAAATGATTCATAACTTTTCACATTTTCCAAAGAAGTAGTAGTAAATTGTGCTGCGACATTACCTCCTGTATATGAAAGTGTCTCTAAGTGGACATTTTGAGGTACAGTATCTAAAACAGCGCTAATCTGCCTTGCATGTTTTTCTTGAATTTTGTCTAGAACCGCAATATCATTAAAAAATACTTGCATATTACGAAATTTCATTTCATTTTCTTTGAATCCTGGTTGCAACAAGAACTCAATTTTAGTATTAATTTCCCTAGTCAAATCATTATTTATTTTGTCAACAGAAAATCTCATTATGAATACAGCAATAACTAGTAGTTGAACGATGATTAAGAGGTATTTACCAATGCTAATTGCCCATTCATAGAAAATACTAAAAGTATCCCCAGGCGAGCTCATTGGATCTATTAAATTGATGGATTTAGGCAGTTTCCTTCCCATGCTTCAGTATAGCATAAAACTATAGTATAATTACAAATCACTAAATTTCATGAACAAAGATTTCAATAAACAAAAACATATATTCATAGGAGTTTCTTGGCCGTATGCTAGTGGTAGTTTGCATATCGGTCATTTGGCAGGGCAATATGTAGTTTGCGATATTTTTGCAAGATACAACAGGCTTAAGGGAAACAAAGTTCTAATGGTATCTGGCAGCGATAGCCACGGAGCACCAATAGAATTAGCTGCACGAGAAAAAAAACTTTCTCCAAAACAGCTTGCAGAAAATTCACATAAAGAACTAGTAGAGACTTACAAGGCTTTAAATTTCTTGTATGACAACTACACATCAACAATGACAGAGAATCACAAAACTGTTGTACAGAACATTTTTAAAATTCTCTATGAAAACAATTTTCTTTTCAAACAGAAATCTACACAATACTATGATCCTGAAGTAAAAAGATTTTTACCTGATCGCTATGTAAAAGGCACATGTCCAAAATGCAATACAGATAATGCAAGAGGAGATGAATGCCCAGAATGTGGAGAATTCTTAACTCCAGAAGATCTTGTTAACCCATACAGTACTCTTTCTGATGCTAAGCCAGTCCTTAGAAAAACAGAACATTTTTACATGGATTTGTCCAAAACTCAGAAAAAATTAAAAGATTGGATTAACACTAACAGTAAAAATTGGAGAAAATGGGTAAGTACGTCAACTAACGGATTTTTGAAATCAGGTCTTCAACCTAGGCCTGTGACAAGAGACTTACAATTCGGCATTCCCGTACCTATGGAAGGATGGGAAGGAAAATGCATTTACGTATGGATAGAGGCTGTCGTTGGATATCTTTCAGCTTCAATTGAATGGGCTGGAGATTCTTCAAAATGGGAAGATTTTTGGAAGAATCCCAAATGTAAACACTATTACTTTGTAGCTGGGGGAAACGTACCTTACCATACAATCATGTGGCCGGCAGAATTAATCGCATACAATGAAAAATATGAACATGAGGAGCAATTCAAGCAATTTCTTTTACCAAACGAGACATTACAAAAACCATTAAACTTACCTTTTGATGTTCCTGCAAACAAAATACTTCTCTACAAAGGTAAAAAAATGTCAAAGGGTGACAAAAATACTATTGAGGTTTCGACTCTTTTACAAAGATATGGTGCCGATATATTACGATACTTTTGTACAAAATATGCTCCTGAAAACCACGACAGGGAATTTTTGTGGAAAGATTTGATTGATGCAAACAACAACGAACTTGTTGCCAATCTTGGTAATTTCATAAACAGGGTATTGACTTTTACAACAACAAAATTTGACGGAATTGTTCCTGATGGTGAGCTTTCTGAAGAGGTGGAAGAAGCCATAAATACTACTTT
>CAZELS010000084.1:0-1883 GCA_964513165.1 uncultured Candidatus Saccharibacteria bacterium | reverse complement strand
CCTAGGCTTGTGGAAGTTTTAAATATTACTTTTAGAGTTGAGGGAGAGAGTAAGAAAAAGTATGACTTTTTTGTAAAAGCAGAGAAGGTTTTGTTTGATGGTTTTACACGAGTTCTTACAATGAAGTATGGAGATGAAGAAAGTTTTCAAGAAATTTCACATATTGAAAAGGATCAGATTTTTAATCAAAAAGAATTTCTTAAGGAACAAAAATTCACAAAACCAAAGTCTAGATATACTGAGGCTACCTTAATTAAAACTTTGGAAAAATATGGGATTGGTAGGCCTTCTACATATTCTTCGATAATTAGTACTGTACAAGATAGGGGGTATGTTGCAAAAGTTGAAAAGTATCTGGTACCTCAGGATGTGGGCAGGGTAGTCAGTGGACTTATGAAAAAGAGTTTTTTTAGATTAGTGGATTACGAATATACTGCGGGTGTTGAAGGAGGTCTTGATGATATGGCTGAAGGTGGGATTAAATATGAGCCTTTTGTAGATAAGGAATACAAATTGTTGCAAAAAGAGCTGAAGAAAGCTCACAGCGAGGTGAAAAAAGATGATGTTGTCATACTCGGTAAATCAAAAGAAAAATGTCCAGAATGTAAGGGTAAAATGGTCGAGAGGTTGGGTAGGTATGGTAAGTTCCTTAGTTGTGCAAAGTTTCCTGATTGTAAGGGGATGAAAGGTTCTGATCTAGAAGAAGATTTGGACAAGGAAAAATATTTGAGACCGAAGGAGTGCCCTAAGTGTGGTAAAAAAATGATTCTGAAAATGGGAAAATATGGTAAGTTTTGGGCTTGCGAAGACTATCCAAATTGTAAAGGAGTAGTATCTTTACTGCTTAATGAGAAATGTCCTGAATGTAAAAGTCCTTTAGTTGAAAGGCAGGGTAAATGGGGTAGGTCTTTTACTGGCTGTAGTGGGTATCCAAAATGTAGGTATATTAAGAAGGAGAAGAAGTTCAAAAAGAAGAAAAAAAGTTAATACGGTTTAAAAGAAAGAAAAATGTAAAGAATCTTTCATCTCCCAGTTTTAAAATGAGTTATGCTTCCTAGGGAAAAGTTTTTTCAAATGGGTATAGATTCTCTTTCAGATGAGGATTTAGTCTCTGTCATAGTTGGCACTGGTATTAAGGGAATTTCTTTTAAGAAAGTTTCGAAAAAAGTAATAGGGCTTTTAAGAAGAAATGACTTTAATTTTGCAACTCTTTCAGAGATTAAGGGCTTGGGTAATGTGAAAAGTATTCAGCTTTTGTGTGCTCTTGAGCTTGGAAAGAGAATATATCATTCTAGCCTTGAGAAAACTATTGTTGCAAACAGTGAAAGTGCTTTTGAAGAGTTAAAATATCTTGCGAGTAAAAAGCAAGAATATTTGGTTTCTCTCTTTCTGAATGCAAGATATGAGCTTTTGCAGAAAAAAACAATATCAATTGGTACTGTAGATGGTTTGAATATTTTGCCTAGAGATATCATTGTACCTGCTCTTCAACTTAATTCTGCTTATGTAATTCTTGGGCACAACCATCCTTCTGGTACTTGTAAACCTAGTAGCGAAGATGCGAAGGTTAACAAAAACATTAAGCTTGCGCTAAATCTTGTAGGTATTAAATTGCTTGATCACCTTGTTGTTTCAGTAGGCGGATGGGAGAGTATTGAGAGTTAAAAATAGTTGACAAAAAGTAGTAAAGTTTGTATCTTGTAGTAGTAATGTTGACTACAACTGAAAAACAAAAAATTAAAAATCTGCCTAAAAGCATCATTATGGTGTTGTTTTTGTTTCTCCTGTTTTTAAAAATTTCTCCTGCTAACGCGGTTTCTTCTTTGCAGATGAATTTTTCTGGAAAAATTGTAACCAGTGATGGTTTTGATTTGTCATATGCG
>CAZELS010000083.1:0-1800 GCA_964513165.1 uncultured Candidatus Saccharibacteria bacterium | reverse complement strand
AATTACTAATGTTGAACCATATATACTTACACTAACAACATGCATCGTAGTTCCATAGATACTTGCAAAAACAATTAAAAGTACTAGAGCAGTTACAGCGAAACAGAATCCCAAACCATGAATCACAGAATTAGCAATACAATTTGTTAAATTTTTAGCTCTTTGACTTAACATAACTGACATTTTCCAAACCAATATCCCTAGTTATATCACAAGCCTCAAGCAATTTCTCTTCTTTTGTAATTTCTTTGTCCAACATCCTAAATGATGGTGAAAATCTAAGAAATTCTAAAGGTACTTCAACAGAAATCTCCTTCAGAAACAGACCTAAACTACGAATATTTTCAACACTGTCATTCTCTCCTGGTATAAGGGGGTACAAAATTTTCAATGGTAATCCTGATTTAAAAATCTTCAATATGTTTTCCTTAATTACAGAGAGCTGTACTTTACAATGCTTCATGTAAAATTTGTCAAAAGTACTAAAAAACAAAATATGTATTTCATCAACAGAGGTAAGAACTTTCTTAAGAGACTCTTTTGAAAAATACCCTGTTGTAACAATATGGACATCAATGTCAAAATTACAAACTTCTAAAATATATTCGAGATATACAAGGGGTTCGTTGAATTGAAAAACAATTTTGTTACAATGATTCTTCTTTGCATACTCGTACAATTCCAATGGTGTTAATTTGTAACCAATCTCCTCAATTATTTCATTCGTTTTACTCCGCCCTACTTCTTGTGCCTTCAGGTAAGGGAAGAAAGATGTATCCCAATTCTGGTCAAAGGAAGTTCGCATGTTTGAACCAAGACTACCTACTAGTAAGTTTTTACCTTCCTTTTTCAAAAAAGTAAGATTTGCAAAACTTCCTTTATCCGAAGATCTGACTCCGCAAAAACCTACTCCTCCCTTTGGAATCTCACAATATCTCGCACATGCTTTACAAACAATGTTTTTGTCCATAGATAGAGATTCTACATTTAAATGATAATATAGTAAAATTAGAGGTTATGAACAAAAAGAAGAAGTTTTTAAAAATATTTGGAATATTACTCTGTATAGGAGTTGTTTACTTCATTGCAGTTCCTTTTGCAATAGTACAATACGGTAAAAACAAAATCTACGATGATGTAGAGAAAATGCCTGGTTACGATGTCGCTATTGTCTTTGGAGCTGGTATAAAAGCAAATACAGAACCCAACGATATGCTTAAAGACAGACTCGATACAGTAGCAGAACTCTACTACAGTGGTAAAGTAAACAAAATGCTTCTCTCTGGAGACAACAGCGCCCCAGATTACAACGAACCACAAGTTATGTACAATTACCTCCTCTATGTACATGACATTAGAGCTGAGGACCTTGTAAGAGACTACGCGGGGTTAAGAACTTACGATACTTGTGCTAGAGCAAAAAATATTTGGAATATCGACAAAGCATTGCTTGTATCACAGGGATATCATCTTTCAAGAGCAATATTTACATGTAACAAACTGGATATTGAAAGTAGTGGTTTTTCTGCAACAAAGTATGATTATTTTGGAGAACGCTATTACAAAACAAGAGAGATTATTGCACTTCACAGAGCTTTGTGGGATGTATATATCTCTCCCCCAGATTACATTAAAGGGACTTTAGAACTTGATTTTGTTGAATAAGGTTTTTCTATGAAGTATAATGCACTGTATTTTCATTGATCTGCGGTAGCTCAATGGTAGAGCCACCGGCTGTTAACCGGTTGGTTGCAGGTTCGAGTCCTGCCCGCAGAGCCAATCTATCTCTTTTTCTTGTTT
>CAZELS010000082.1:0-3849 GCA_964513165.1 uncultured Candidatus Saccharibacteria bacterium | reverse complement strand
GGTGTTTCCCTTGTTTACGAGTTGTTTGATCACAGTCAGTAGCTTGTCGATGTCATGAAAGTGCAAACCTGTGGTTGGCTCATCTAGTATGTATACAGTATTAGTTTTTACGACCTTTGAGAGTTCTTTAGCTAATTTTATCCTCTGTGATTCTCCACCAGAGAGTGTTGTTGCAGATTGTCCAAGCTTAATATATCCCAAACCAACTTCTTGCAATAGCTCCAATTTCCTTCTTATGGGATTGAAATTATTAAAAAATTCTAATGCTTCAGTTACAGTCATATTTAATACATCAGATATATTTTTTCCTTTGTAATCTATTTGCAGTGCCTCTGCGTTGTATCTACTGCCCAAGCATTCTTCACATGTAATATACATATCAGGTAGAAATTGCATCTCTATTTTAATCTGGCCATCTCCTTGGCATTTTTCACAACGACCTCCTCTAACATTAAAGCTAAATCTTCCAGGTTTGTATCCTCTCGCTCTTGATTCTGGTGTTTGAGCAAAAAGATCTCTGATGTATGTAAAAAGTCCTGTATATGTTGCAGGATTAGATCTTGGTGTCTTGCCAATGGGTGATTGAGTTATGGCAATTACTTTACTGACATTTTCTAAACCTTCGATATTATCATATTCACCATGTTTAGCTTTACCATCCATCTTTTCGTTTATCAGGGCAGGGTAGAGAGTATCATTTATTAAAGAAGATTTTCCACTTCCAGAAACACCTGTAACACATACCATTTTATGTAAAGGTATTTTCACACTTATATTTTTTAAATTGTGTGTCTTTACTCCTGTAATCTTCATGTATTTTTCTTTCTCCTTCTCAACTAATGGGATATTTTTCAAACTTTCTCCAACGACTTTTTTGTTAGAAAGATATTGTCCAGTAAGGCTTTTTACATTTCTTGCAATCTCTTCGTATGAACCTTCAGCAACAACTTTACCTCCAAATTCTCCTGCTCCCGGTCCAATGTCAATAATCCAATCAGCTTCATGTATCGTTTCATAATCGTGTTCCACGACAACTACGCTGTTGCCAAGCTCTTTTAGGCTCTTGAGAGTTTTAAGTAATTTTGAAATATCTCTTGGGTGTAAACCTATCGATGGTTCGTCTAATACATAGAGTACACCTGTTAATCCTGTCCCAATTTGTGATGCTAATCGGATTCTTTGAGCTTCTCCTCCAGAAAGAGTATTTGCTTTTCTTGAAAGTGTTAAATAGTTTAGTCCAACATTCTCGAGGAAGTGTAATCTTTCTCTGATTTCTTTCAGAAGTGGCTGTGCTATATCTCTTCTAGAACCTTTAAGATTTGAGAATTCTTTTTCAAGAAAAGAATTTAAATTTGAAATTGTTAAATTAGCAAGATCATTAATATTTTTCCCACCAAACCTTATGTAAAGAACGAATTTCTTCAATCTTGTACCATTACATTCTGAACATTCTTGTTCAACCATATATTTTTCATACTCTCCGCGTGCCCAGTCAGAATCTGTTTCTCTGTATCTTCTCTCTAATTCTGGAATTACTCCTTCAAAGTTTGTTTCAAAAATTCCTTTTCTTCCTTGTTTGCTAGTATATTCAACAGCATATTTGTTTTTTGCTTCTGTACCGTAAAAGATGAGATCAAAGATATTTTTAGGATATTTGCCAATTGGAGTTCTTAAATCAAAATTATGTTGTTTTGCAACAGTTTCAAGTTTTCTAAGTGTCCATGAAATGCTAGTGGTCATATTTGCCCATGGAAATATCCCTCCTTCATATATTGTCAAGCTTGGATTGTAGAGCTTTTCTAATTCTGCTTCTTTAATTGATCCAAGACCCGCACATTTGGGGCATGCTCCCATTGGTGAGTTAAATGAAAATGTTGCTGGAGTTATTTTTGGAAATGAGTATTTACATTTGTTACATGTATTCTTTTCAGAAAAAAAGAAACTTTTTTCATCAATACTTACCTTTATTTCTCCATCGGCCATATTTGAAGCTAATTCCAATGCATCTGTTAGTCTTTTTTCAATTTCCTCGTCATCCTTTTTGTAAATTAGCCTGTCGATGACTAAATCAATGTTGTGTTTTTGATATCTTCCAAATTTTTCTTTACTAATATCTTCAAGACTGAAAGTTTTGTTATCTACCATTATTCTTAAAAATCCCTTTTTTCTTAAATCATCAAACATTTCTTTAAAAATCCCTTTTTGATTTTGTACTATGGGGGAAAGAATTATTAATTTTTGATTTTCCTTTATTGATTTTTGAATTTGCTGCTTAATCTCAGGTATTGTTTGTGAATGGACTTTGATATTACATTGAGGACAGTAGGGCTCTCCTAGCTGTGTGAAAAGGATTCTCATGTAGTCATATATTTCAGTTACAGTTCCAACTGTTGATCTTGGATTATGGCTAGAAGTTTTTTGATCTATTGATATTGCAGGAGAGAGACCGGTGATTGATTCAACGTCAGGCTTCTCCATGAGCCCTAGAAACTGCCTAGCATACGAAGAGAGTGACTCGACATATCTTCTTTGTCCTTCTGCGTAGAGAGTGTCAAATGCGAGTGATGATTTTCCACTTCCAGAGACTCCAGTAAGTACAACTAATTGATTTTTAGGTATATCAACGTTAAGACTTTTGAGGTTATGGGTATTCGCTTTTTTGATTTTTATATATTCTTGCATAAACCTTGATTATATCATATGTTAAGTTTTTTGACTGACCTTTTTTAGCTTCATAGTATTAATATTGGTCTTGACTTTTGACTACAATACGACTACAATATGACTATGTTTGAACCAAAATATACAATTACAGATGCAATCTCTATGAATATTCGCCGTATAGGGGAGTTGATAGGGGAATTTAACAGTTACAAGTTTAATGAAGCGAATCTGGTCAAAATGGAACATGATACAAGAGCTCTTTCGAGTTTCTCCTCTACTAGTATTGAAGGAAATCCTTTGCCATTGACAGAGGTAAAAAGAATTCTTAAATCCAAACCTACTACGATTCTAGATACTGAAAGAGAGGTTTTAAATTACAATGGTGTTTTAGAAATGCTAGATGAATTGATAAAGGGGGAAAGAAGGGTAGAAATCTCGAAGGAATTGATATGTAAAGTGCAGGGTATGGTGGTAGAAGGTTTGTTAGCAAAGAGATATGTTGGTGTGTACAGGGAAGAACCTGTTTTTGTTAATGATCCTAGAAGAAATCAAACTATTTTTTTGCCACCTGATGTAGCAGATGTGGAAGTGCTGATGAATGAATTAATTAATTATGTTATGAAAAATGAAGGTACAGCAGACCCTTTGATTGTAGCAGGTGTTTTTCACAAACAGATGGTAATAATTCATCCATTTATGGATGGAAATGGTAGAACAACAAGATTGATTACGAAAGTCCTACTTGCTAAATTGGGAATTAATACTTTTCCCTTATTTAGTTTTGAGAATTTTTACAACGAGAACGTGACAAAATATTTTCAAAAAGTTGGTGTATTTGGTAATTATTATGATATATCTGCAGATATTGATTTTACACAGTGGCTTGAATATTTTACCGAAGGTATTATTAATGAATTGAATAGGGTGAAGTCACAATTACCAAAGTACAAGGTAAGATTGAAAGATTATCAGAAGAAAATATTACAATATATTGAGAAGTATGGGTCAATAAATTCTAGTGAATATGAAAAGATTAGCGGTAGGGCTCGATCAACGAGGATTAAAGATTTTAAAGAATTGGTTGATTTAAATATTATTACTCCAATGGGTAAAGGTAAGTCAACCTATTATGTAATTGCATAATTTTGTGTTAAAATACAGTGTTTTAGTGCACCCGTAGCTCAA
>CAZELS010000081.1:0-2719 GCA_964513165.1 uncultured Candidatus Saccharibacteria bacterium | reverse complement strand
AGAGCTGGCAAAAAAGGCTTTGCTTTAACTTTCGTCTAAAATGGTAAAATATTACCATGAGAATTTGGTCAATACACCCTAAATATTTAGATTCCAAAGGTCTGGTAGCACTTTGGAGAGAAACACTACTGGCAAAAAATGTATTACTCGGAATCACAGAAGGGTATAAAAACCACCCTCAACTCCTACGTTTTAAAGAAACAAAAGATCCAATTTCATCAATCAACACCTATCTTTATTATATATACCTCGAAAGTTTAAAAAGAGGCTATTCTTTTAATAAATCAAAATTTTGTAACCATAATGAAAAAATTAAAATGAAAGTTACAGACAAACAACTTAATTACGAATTTGAACATTTACTTAAAAAATTGAAGATCAGGAATATCGAAAAATATAAAGAAATAAAAAAAGAAGCTAATTTAATAGCACACCCCATATTTGAAATCAAAAGTGGAGAGATAGAACAATGGGAAAAAACCATTTAGAAAGCTAGACTTCCTTCTCCATTTACCCTATATTAAATATAGGTTTGTATTACAAAAAAATTAAATGAAGAGATATAAAAAACTATCCCTTATCTTTGGTGCCGTAGTAATTTTTGTTGCCCTTATTCCTGGAATCACCCATATGCTTCTTGAAGCTCAAGCAGAGGCTTTAGCAATACAAAAAGTACAAAGTAAACTAGATTCCGTAAAGAATTACCGAGAAAATATAATAAGGGTAGAGTTTAAAGAGAATCTACCTTTAGAAAAAACCGAGAAATTAGTAGGTAAGCGAAACATACCACCTATCTTTAAGGATACCCCCTACGAAAGAATTGAGTATTTAGAAGTAGAGAATGGGAAAATGTTTGAACAAATGGTTGAGTACGCAAAAAGCGATATTGTTGAATCTGTTGATGTAGATCCAATATTTACTGATGCTTCATGGTCACCGGATGGCGAAGATAGAGCTTTACCGATAGATTGGAGTGCTACTAATCACTGGTATTACAACAAAATCAAACTGCCAGAAGGCTGGAAAGAACAAGGATGTTTAACAAGTGGTGACGGTTGTGGGGGAAAAAGTGAAGTAGTTGTTGCAGTAATAGATAGTGGGTTGGGTTTCAATGATTACATTGCAAATTTTGAATTTGGGGGAACTGACTACAACTCCATAAACTTTGGTCAAGCACCAGAAATGGTAGGAATTAATCTTTGGACAAATCCTGCGGGTGCAAACGCAGATAATGGCTTCTGTAATGATTTACATGGCGTAGACATTCCTGTTGCAAGAGCAAACAGAAATCTATACACCGGAGATAACCCTTGTAATACAGATCAATTTTACAAGGAAGGGCAGCCAAATGATGACCTTGGTCATGGAACACAAATCACTAGTGTAATAACCTCAGCAACAGACAATGCTACAGATACTAGTGTTAGTGTTGCTCACAATGTCAGCATATTAACCCTCAAAGCAAACGATCCCTTCAGCGAAATTTACTACGGAAGTTCAATAGTAGAAGCTATATACTATGCAGCAGAATATGCTGATGTAATAAACATTAGTTTGGGAACAGATCTCCATTCAGCAGATTTAGAAACTGCCATCAATTACGCAGTTTCACAAGGTTTAGTTGTAGTAGCAGCATCAGGGAATCAAAACACTTCGATTTCCTATCCCGCCTCTTATTCAAATACAATAGCCGTAGGCTCTATAAACAACGATGACTCACGTAGCTCTTACTCAAATTATGGACCTGAATTAGATTTTGTTGCTCCTGTTGGTGAAGGCTCCGGATACGAGGTTTGGCAAGAGACACTATCATGTATTTTAAATTGCGACCCTCAAAACACCTCCCATTTTAATACTTACTCACATTCATACGCAATTGGTACATCATATGCAGCCCCTCAAGTTACTGCTGCCGCTGCTCTAATTAAAGGTCTAGATCCAACACTAACTCCAACACAGATAAAAGATATTTTAATCGCCACTGTAGACGATATAGCTCCTGTTGGAAAAGATAACGAAACGGGATATGGAGCGCTGAATTTACTAAATATCTACAATTCATTTCACAACCTTGAATACATAGCTGGAGAAAACGGAAGTATAGCAGGTGAAGCTCTACAAAACGTTTGGACTGGAAACGATGGGACTCAAGTTACAGCAACACCAAACACTGGATATCATTTTACGCAATGGAGTGACGGTATTTTAACCTCTAGTAGAACTGATACTAATGTACAAAACGACATTAGTGTTACAGCTAACTTTGCAATAAATGAATATACATTAACTTACACTGCTGGTGAGGGCGGTTCAATTGATGGAAATACAAATCAAACTGTGAACTATGGAGGAGATGGGACAGAGGTTACTGCGATTGCCAACATTGGTTATGAATTTACTGGATGGAGTGATGGTGTTTTAACTGCAAGTAGAACCGATACTAACGTACAAGACGACATTGCTGTAACAGCTAATTTCACAATTACTCAATACACCTTAACTTACACTGCTGGTGAGGGCGGTTCAATTGATGGAAATACAAATCAAACAGAAAATCATGAAGAAGATGGAACAGAAGTTACTGCAATACCAAGCACTGGATATCACTTCACAAGCTGGAGCGATGGTGTTCTAACCGAAAACAGAACTGATACAAACGTACAAGATAACATTACAGTAACTGCCAACTTCGAAATAAATGCATATACTTTGACTTACA
>CAZELS010000080.1:0-1772 GCA_964513165.1 uncultured Candidatus Saccharibacteria bacterium | reverse complement strand
GGAGATGATTGATGCAATTTCTAAAAATCCCAAAATCATGAGGTGGATAAATATTGCTGTGCAGTCTGGTTCTGATGAAATTTTGCAAAAAATGAACAGGAGATATTCTGTAAGGGAATTCGAGGATTTAATTAAAAATATTCAAAGAAAAGTTCCAGATATTAGGCTTACTACAGATATAATTGTTGGTTTTCCTGGAGAAACGGAAGAAGATTTTGAAAAAACTGTTGCATTAGAACGAAAGCTGAAATTTCAAATGCTGTATATTGGGAAATACTCTTCAAGACCTGGAGCTGCTTCTGCAAAGTTTGAAGATGATATCCCTTTGAAGGAAAAGAAAAGGAGAGAGGAGATTTTGAAAGATGAGTGTAACAAAGTTAGAAAGGATGCTCACAAAAAATTGGTTGGGACAAAGATGAGGGTTTTGATTGTTAGTTGTAACAAAGCAATATCATATTTTTACCATGAAGTTCTTTTAGAAAGTTCTGTTGAAAAAAACAGAGTTGGAACTTTTGTTGATGTTTTGATTACGGATAGTGCGGTTTCGGGTTTGGTTGCTAAAGTATAGATGTTTTTGTAGAATTAGGGATATGAAAAGAAAAAGAAAAATTTTGATTCTTACAACTTTTTTAATAGCAATATCTGTATTCATGTTTACAGGTTGTGTGCAAAGAGGTGAGGAAGAGGTTGTAGAAGAAAAACAAGAGGAAAAAACAGAGCAGAAGGTTGAAGAAAAGAGTGGAGATGCATCTAAGTTTTCAAGAGAAGATCAATTTCTTGGTAGTTCTACTGTTGGTAATTACGAAATTTTGAGTTTGGAAGAAGAATCGAGAGATGATTTCCACCGTTTTGTTTTTGAATTGGTAGGTGGTTCTGATGTTCCAAATGTTTCTGTTAGTTACAGATCTGAATTGGGAATATTGAGGGTACTTTTTAAAAACATTGTGCTTGACAGTAGTGGATTAGCTTCTCAAAGAGCCATAGATATTGATGAGGATGGTATTGTAAGAATTTTCCATAATGTAAGTCCAAATGAGGGAGAGGAAATATATGATATTGGTGTTGAAAAAAGTCCGGAGTTTTCTTTGTATGCTAATCAACTCGATGAGAAGAAATGGGAAGTAATTGTAGATGTAAGATATCCAGGAAAAGCAGATATTGAAGTTGATCGAGGGAGTGATGAGTTTGGTCAAGATGACCAAGAGATGGATGGTGCAGTTTCCAGTGATGGTGCCCGAATTACTAGCTATTCATATGGGGTAGAAGAAAACATTTTTCGCTTTATCTGGACTGTGCGTGGTAGTGAAGCAAAACCAATTCCAAAGGCTTTAGCACGTTACAATACGGAGGATGAATTAGTTGTTTCTTTTCCCGATTTAGACAGTGACTATCTTGCTCGTGATGCAAGCGAAACTGAGCTATTTGGTGGAGTGGACAAAGTCATCTGGAGTAGGGCTGGTAAAGAAAGTATTTACAGATTTCAATTTGATGGACGAAAGAATTTCAGACTTACTTCTTCTTTGAGTCCAAATCAAGTTATTTTAGAAATTGAACTTTAAATACGGGGCGTAGTTCAGATGGCTAGAATGCACGCATGGGGTGCGTGAGGTCGCTCGTTCGAGTCGAGTCACCCCGATATATTAATATTGTATTTTATTGTAAAAATGATATGGGATGTTGCATTTTGATTTTAAATATACTTTAATGATGAAAGTGTTACTGTTCTTTTTAGCTTTCGCCCTCCCGCTTCTTGTAGCATTTATTTTTAATCT
>CAZELS010000079.1:0-1790 GCA_964513165.1 uncultured Candidatus Saccharibacteria bacterium | reverse complement strand
AGCTGCCTAGAGGAAAGCCCTAGATCCATTAAGATGCCATCTGCTTTTTCAATAACATCTTTTATATTTTTAAAGTTCGCCTTTTTTATTTCCCAATTTTTGTTTTCTTCTATCTCTTTTTTGTAAAACTTTTTTACAAAATCTATAGCTTCTTGATCCCTTTCCAAACTAATTAATCTTCCATCCTTTCCCAAATGTTTTAAAATCTCCAAACTATGCCCTGCTTCTCCAAGGGTGCAATCTACGTAAATACCATTTGGCTTTATCTTTAAATTCTCTATCGCTTCTTTTAAAAGAACAGGTTTATGATGTTTTTCCATCATTTCCACTATTAAGATTTTGAATTTCTCTCGCTATATCCTCACTGTTTTCATCTAAATACTTAAGTCTTTCTTCCCATCGCTTTTTGTCCCAAATTTCTATCCAGTTATACAGTCCAACGAAAACTGCTTGTTTTTCAAAATCCCCATACTTATGCAGACTATTTGGTATGACAATTCTGCCTTGGGAATCAGTTTCTACTTCAACTGCAGATCCAACTAAGAATCTTGTAGTATCTCTTATATTCTTATTTATGAAAGAGCCTTCTATTACTTCCTTTGCAATCTTTTCCCACATCTCTTTGTTAACAAGTATTAAAGTGCCTTCGTATCCTCTTGTTAATATCAAATTTTCTCCTAATTCATCTCTAAATTTCTTAGGTATTGCTACCCTTTTCTTGTCACCAATTTTTGTTTCGTATTCACCGATTAGCATAATCACCACTTTTCACCACTTATGTACACCAATGTAGCACGATACAATTAGGGAAGTCAAATATAGTGTTTGGCTTATAGTAATATGCGGAGTGATTTGATTAAATGAGGGTTATTTTTGCTCCTAGATTTTTAAGTGTTTCGACTAATTCAGGGTATCTTCTACTTATTGATTGGGCATTTTCGATTGTTGTAACACCCTCAGCGGCCAATGCTGCAAGCAGAAGAGCATGTGCACCTTGTATGATACTTGGTGCTATAACTAGTGCTCCTTTAAAATCTGATGGACCGAAAGTAATTAATTTATTAATGTCTGCTAATTCTACCTGAGCTCTCAACTTTATTAATTCGTAAACAAAAAGAAATTGATTTTCATAAAGATTTTGCATTATTCTAATGTTTCCAGAAGCTTTAGCTGCTAAAACAATTACTTGAGGCATAAGGTCGACCGGAAAACCAACAGGCCAAGGATATGCGGGTATCTTATCCATATTGCCTTTTAGATTTGGTTTGCACTCAAGTTTTTGGTTTGGAGTGATAATGATGTCTTCTCCATCTATTTCATACTTCAAACTGATTTTTTCATAGTACTTTAGAATTTGCTGCATGTGTTCTGGAATAGCGTTCTTTATCCTTAAATGACCATTGGTTATTGCTGCAGCAACAACCAATCCCCCAATATCTATATGATCTGGTATTATTCTCCAGGTCCCTCCAGACAAACTTTCTACACCCTCTATAACTAACCTATTTGTTCCAATACCTTCGATTTTTGCTCCAATACTGTTAAGAAAATTACATAAGTCTTGTACATGAGGTTCGCATGCTGCATTGTATATTTTTGTTATGCCTTTTGCGGTTACGGCTGCCAGTAGAAGGTTTTCTGTACCTGTAACTGATGCTTCTAATTGCCATATCGTTTTGTCTCCTTTTAGACCCTTTGTTGTTAATTTGTAAATATTCTTTTTGTCAATATTTGCACCCATTTCGATGAGGCCGGAAATCAATGTATCAACTGGTCTACAACCTAATTTA